>NZ_JAYRTX010000068.1:0-19015 GCF_041919395.1 Albidovulum sp. | reverse complement strand
TTCTTCTCGACGCCAACGACCCCGCGACGCTCGACCGGCCCGACGCGCCCGATCCGACAGCCTGGGGCCTGCACGGCGCGATCCATCGGGCCTGCCCGCATGCGCGCTGCGTCATGCATGTCCATTCTATCCATGCCACCGTGCTTGCCTGCCTCGCCGACAGCCGCCTGCCGGCGGTCGACCAGAACAGCGCGATGTTCCATGGCCGCCATGTCGTCGACGCCAGCTACGGCGGCATGGCCTTCGAGGAGGAAGGCGCCCGCTGTGCCGCGCTTCTGCGCAACCCGAAGGTGCGCACCATGATCATGGGCAACCACGGTGTTCTGGTGATCGGCGAGACCGTGGCCGAGACCTTCAACCGGCTCTACTACTTCGAGCGTGCCGCCGAGACCTACGTCCGCGCCCTCCAGACCGGACAGCCGCTGCGGGTCCTCTCCGACGAGATCGCCGAGAAGACCGCGCAGGAGTGGGAGGCCTATCCCGACCTCGCCGGCCGCTTCCTGAGCGAAATCCGGGCGATGCTCGACGCCGAGGGCGCCGACTACACCGACTGAGACCGGCCGGCCATGCCCCGGCGCAGCGGCACCGGGCGCGACTGCCCGTCAGGTCAGGAAGGGTCGCGCCGCCATGGTCGCGGGGACAGGCACGCCGAGCCGCCCGAGGATCGTCGGGGCAAGCGCAAGCTGGTCGAGGACGGTGTCTTCCGCAGGCCCGCGGCCCGGCCCGAAATAGTAGAGCGCGAAGTCCCGCTGGTCGTCCCCCGTCCCGCCGTGGTGGCCGCGCATCGACTGACCGTGGTCGGCCGTCACGATCACCTCGTAACCCGCCCGGCGCCACCGCGGGATGAACGGCGCGAGCTGCGCGTCAAGCAGGAAACAGGCCTTGTCCATCTGGATCGCGTCATGGCCGAAACGATGGCCCATGCTGTCGAGCGTGCAGCTGTGGAGCATGCCGTAATCGATCCCGTGCCGCTCGCAGAGCATCGTGAGCGTGGCGAAGAGATCGGCATCGCAGGGGGTCATCTGGTTGTCGTGGCCATAGCCCGTCATCGTGTGGAACCTTCCGTGATGGATCGGCCCCCGATCCGGTTCGTCGTATTCCATGTCCCGGACGGGATCGAAGGGATGCCGGTTGAAGAATGACGACCAGAAGGAATGTGCGACCGCCCCGGTGCGTCTGCCCGCCTTCGCCACTTCGGAGAAGACATCGGGCGCGGCCGCCCGGAAGATCGTGTCGTTCCCGCTGACGCCATGGACCTGCGGGCTGAGCCCGGTGTGGATCGACGCATAGCAGGAGGCAGAGGTCGAGGGCAGCACCGACCGCATCTTCCAGACCCGCGCTTCCCCGCTCGCCACCCAGCCTTCGAGATTGCCGAAAAGACGCCGCCAGTTGCCGTGGGGCACCCCGTCGATGATGATGAGAAGAAGCCTGCCGTTCATGTCCGCCCTCCGCCTGGCCGATGCCATCATGCATCGCGCGCCGGCCGGGGCCATGCCGCTCGCGTCACGCCGAGGTCGCGGAGCGGCAAGACGGGACCTCTGCCTGCCGCCAGTGTCGCACCGAAACGAACCCGGAAGGAAATGTCGATGAGCCGCCCGAACATCCTGATCCTCATGGTCGATCAGCTGAACGGGACGCTTTTTCCCGACGGGCCGGCCGACTGGCTCCATGCGCCGGCGCTGAAGGCGCTCGCCGCCCGCTCCGTCCGGTTCCGCAACGCCTATACCGCCTCGCCGCTCTGCGCGCCGGGGCGTGCCTCGTTCATGACTGGCCAGCTCCCCTCGCGCACCGGCGTCTACGACAACGCGGCCGAGTTCCGCTCCGACATCCCGACCTTCGCCCATCACCTGCGCCGGGCGGGCTACCAGACCTGCCTCTCGGGCAAGATGCATTTCGTCGGCCCCGACCAGCTGCACGGCTTCGAGAGCCGGCTGACGACCGACATCTACCCCGCCGACTTCGGTTGGACCCCCGACTACCGCAGGCCGGGCGAGCGGATCGACTGGTGGTATCACAACATGGGCTCGGTCACCGGCGCCGGCGTGGCCGAGATCACCAACCAGATGGAATACGACGACGAGGTCGCGTTCAACGCCGTGCAGAAGATCTACGACCTCGCACGGGGCGCCGACTCCCGGCCCTGGTGCCTGACCGTCAGCTTCACCCACCCGCACGATCCCTTCGTCGCGCGGCGGAAGTTCTGGGACCTTTACGAGGACTGCGAACACCTCCTGCCCGAGGTGCCGGCGATGCCCTACGAGGACCACGATCCCCATGCGCGGCGCATCTTCGACGCCAACGACTGGCGGAGCTACGACATCACCGAGGACCATGTCCGCCGCGCTCGCCGCGCGTACTTCGCGAACATTTCCTATATCGACGACAAGATTTCGCAGATTCTGGAAACGCTGGAAGCCACGCGGCAGGAGGCGGTCGTCGTCTTCGTCTCCGACCACGGCGACATGCTGGGCGAGCGCGGTCTCTGGTACAAGATGAACTTCTACGAGGGCTCGTCCCGCGTGCCGCTGATGATCGCCGCGCCCGGTCTCACGCCGGGACGCATCGACGCCCCGGTCTCCACCCTCGACGTCACCCCCACGCTCTGCGACCTCGCCGGCGTCTCGCTCTCAGAGGTGCTGCCCTGGACCGATGGCGAAAGTCTCGTGCCGCTCGCCGGAGGCGCGGCGCGCACCGCACCGGTGCTCATGGAATACGCGGCCGAGGCATCCTCTGCCCCGCTCGTCTCGCTCCGTGAGGGCCGCTGGAAACTGAACCGCTGCGCGCTCGACCCCGACCAGCTCTTCGACCTCGACGCCGACCCGCAGGAACGCAGCAACCTCGCCGCCGACCCGGCCCATGCGGCGACCCTCGCCGCGCTCAAGGCGATGTCGGAAGCCCGCTGGGATCTCGACCGCTTCGACGCCGAGGTCCGCGCAAGCCAGGCCCGGCGCTGGGTCGTCTACGAGGCGCTGCGGAACGGAAGCTACTTTCCCTGGGACTACCAGCCCCTGCGCGACGCCTCCGAACGCTACATGCGCAACCACATGGACCTGAACGTTCTCGAAACCTCCAAGCGGTTCCCACGCGCAGAGTGAGGGAGCCTCCGGCGGGAGTATTTCTTGCCACAATGAATGCCCGCCCGCTTCACCCGGTCCGGGATATCCGCGGGCCGAACTGGCGGCGAGGCCAGGCGGCGGCGGAAACCCCCCTCAGCGCCCCTTCCAGACGGGATCGCGTTTTTCCGCGAAGGCGCGCGCCCCCTCCAGCTGGTCCTCGGAAGAATAGAGCCGGTCCACTGTCGCCATCTGCCGCTTGGTGATCCGGTTCAGCGCGTCCTGGAACCGCATGTTCTCGGCCTCGCGCACCACTTCCTTGATCGCCGCGTAGACCAGCGGCGGGCCGCTCTCGAGCATCCGTGCGAGGTCCCAGGCCTTCGCCAGGAGATCGGCCGGCGCCGTGATCTCCTTCAGAAGCCCCCAGCGCAGCGCCTCCTCCGCGTCGAACCACCGGCCTGTGAGCAGGAGGTCCATGGCAACGTGATAGGGCATGCGCTTCGGCAGCTTGATCGAGGCGGCATCGGCCACGGTGCCGGACCGGATTTCGGGAAGCGCGAAGGTCGCGTTGCCGGAGGCGAGAATCAGGTCGCAGGACAGCGCAAGCTCCAGCCCGCCGCCACAGCAGATGCCATTGACCGCGGCGATCACCGGCTTGTTGAGGTTCGGCAGTTCCTGAAGGCCCCCGAAGCCGCCCACCCCGTAGTCGCCATCGACCGCGTCGCCCTCCGCGGCCGCCTTAAGGTCCCATCCGGGGCAGAAGAACTTCTCGCCCTCCGCACGCAGGATCGCCACCCGGAGCCCGTCGTCGTCGCGGAAGTCGCGGAAGACGAGCCCCATGATCCGGCTCGTGGCGAGGTCGATGGCGTTGGCCTTCGGCCGGTCGAGCGTCACCTCGAGGATGCCGCCCTCGACCCGCGTCCGGACCGGGCCCGTCTCGCGCATCTTCATCATGCTACCGCCTCCCGTATCAATGCATCCACTGCAATCGCCCCCGCCTCTAGGACAAGGACCGGATTGATCTCGATTTCCTCCAGCTCCGGCCGCGCCGCCAGAAGCCGGCCAAGCGCCAGGGCCATCGCCGCGACCGCGCCGGTATCCGCCTTCGGCCGGCCGCGGTATCCGTCGAGTAGCGGCCAGAGCCTGAGGCGCCGCATGGCCCCGAGGACCTCCGCCTCAGTTACCGGCCAGACCAGCGTAACCGTATCGGACAGGACCTCTGCCGTCACGCCGCCGAGCCCGAGCGTGAGCGTGACGCCATAGACCGCGTCGCGGCGCAGGCCGACGAGAACCTCTGCCACCGTCCCGGTCACCATCTCCTCCAGAAGGTAGCCGACAGCGCCCGGAATTTCGGATTGCCCGTCAAGCGATTCCAGACCGATCCTCACGGCCCCGGCCTCGGTCTTGTGGGCAAAGCCGAGCCCCTTCAGGACGAAGGGCGCGGCAAGGTCCGCCGCGCCTGTCTTCAGTGCGGAGAGCGTCGGCGCTCGGACCGATCGCGGGACGGCGACACCCGCCGCCTTCAGGAGCGCCTTGCCCTCGGCCTCGTCGAGCGTCCGGGTCGTGCGCGACCCGAGTGCCGGCACCGGCCGCCAGCCCGGCTGCCCCGGTGCGGTCTGCGCCGCCTTCAGCGCGCCGAGCGACGTCTCCAGCCCCATGAGCGGGGCAACCCCGCCGGCGATCATGCCGATGGCCCGATCCTCGTCGAAGTTCTCCGGCAGCGAGGCGACCGGGAAGGCAGGCCGGCCCGTCGCCGCCTGGGCCGCGACGATGGCGTCGAGCGCGGGCTGGAACGAAGTCGGGTCGCAGCGGTCCGGCCGCGGCGGATCGATCACGAAGATGCCGGCGTCATAGCCCTGAAGCATCGTCGTGAAGACATCCGTCGTGCGCGGCCCGTCGCCCCAGATGAAGGTGTGATAGTCCAGGGGGTTGGCGATCGCCACGATCGGCCCGAGAATTTCGCCGAGCCGCTGCCGCTGCGCCTCTGTCGGCGGCGGGAACGAAAGCCCGAAGGGTGCCGCGAGATCGGAGACGAGCCCCGCCTCCCCGCCCGAACAGGAAAGCGAGCAGAGACGGTTGCCGATCCGGGGGCCATGGGTGTGGAATATCTTTAGTGTTTCAAGGAGTTCCGACAGCGTGTTCACCTCGGCGATGCCGGCTTGCCGAAGAAAGGCCGACGATGCCGCGCCGCCGCCCGCCAGCGCCGCGGTGTGCGAGGCCGCGGCATCCCGCGCCGCCTCGGTCTTGCCCGACTTGACGCAGACGATCCCCTTGCCCGCCGCCCGCGCCGTCTCGGCGAGGGACGCGAGCGCCGGAGCGTCGTCGATCCCCTCGACATACATGCCGAGCGCCGTCACCCGCTCGTCGGCCAGAAGCGCCCCCGCGAGTTCGGCCAGCCCGATCTGAGCGGCATTGCCGAGACAGGCCACATAGGCCACCGGCAGCCCGCGCGCCTGCATGGTGAGGTTGATCACGATGTTGGAGGACTGGCTGAGGAGCGCCACCCCCCGCTCCACCCGCCGCCCGCCGTGCTGGTCGGGCCAGAGGAGCGCACCGTCGAGATAGTTGATGACGCCGTAGCAGTTCGGCCCGAGGACCGGCATCGCGCCCGCCGCCCTGACGAGCCGGTCCTGCAGTTCCGGTGCGCCGGCCTCGGTCCAGCCCGAGGCGAAGCAGATCGCGCCGCCGGCGCCCATCGCGGAAAGCGCACCCACGACCTCGAGCGTTGCATGGCGGTTGACGCCGATGAAGGTCGCATCCGGCGCCCCCGGCAGATCGTCGAGGTTCGGCCAGGCCTTCAGCCCGCCGATCGCAGGCTTCGTCGGATGCACCGGCCAGACCGGCCCGGCAAACCCCATCTTGCGGCACTGAGCGATGACGTTTTCGGCCCAGACCGATCCCATCACGGCGATGGATCGCGGGCGGAGAAGACGGGAGAGGTCGCGTTTCATGGCTGCCCCCGTCAGCCGCCGTAGGGCCTGAGAAGCTCCCGGCTGATGATGTGGCGCTGGATCTCCGAGGTGCCCTCCCAGATCCGCTCCACGCGGGCGTCGCGCCAGATCCGCTCCAGCGGAAGCTCGTCCATCAATCCCATCCCGCCGTGGATCTGGATCGCCTCGTCGGCGATCATCGCCAGAACCTCGGTCGCCTTGAGCTTGGCCATCGACATGTCGGCCTCGGTCACCGTGCCCTGATCGAACTTCCACCCCGCCTCGCGCGTCAACAGTTCGGCCGCCTTAAGCTCCATCGCCATGTCCGCGAGCTTGAAGGAAATTCCCTGGAATTTCCCGATCTTCTGGCCGAACTGTTCGCGCTCCGCGGCATAGGCGACGGCATGGGCGAGCGCGCGTTCCGCCCGGCCGAGACAGGTGGAGGCGACCTGCAGCCGGGTAGCGCCAAGCCAGGTGTTGGCGACCTCGAAGCCCTTGTGGACTTCGCCGAGGATCTGAGATTTCGGCAGGCGGCACTCGTCGAACTCCAGCACCGCGTTGGTGTAGCCGCGATGACTCACGTTGCGATAGCCATCGCGCACCGTGAACCCCCTGGTGCCCTTGTCGACGAAGAAGGCGGTGATCCGCTTCTTGGCGCCGCGCGGCGTCGCCTCCTCGCCCGTCGCCATGAAGACGATGGCGAAATCGGCGATGTCGGCGTGCGAGATGAAGTGCTTGGTGCCGTTCAGGACGAAGTCGCCGCCGTCCTCCCGTGCCGTGGCCTTCATGCCGCGCAGGTCGGATCCTGCGCCAGGTTCCGTCATCGCGAGGCAGTCCCATTTTTCGCCGCGGATGCAGGGATATAGATAGCGTTCCTTCTGTTCTTCCGTCCCGGCGAGGAGGATGTTCGAGGGCCGCGCGACGCAGGTCCAGTGGAGCGCGTAATTGGCCTTGCCGAGTTCCTTCTCGTAGAGGAGCCAGGTCAGCGTATCCAGCCCGGCGCCGCCCACCTCCTCCGGCATGTTGGCAGCATAAAGACCGGCCGCCAAGGCCTTGGCCTGCAATTCCTCTATCAGGTCCATCCGGAGGTGGCCGCTGCGTTCCACCTCGGCTTCGTGCGGGTAAAGCTCGGTCTCGACGAAGGCGCGCGTCGTCTCGACGATCATCCGCTGTTCGTCGCTCAGTCCGAAATCCATGTCTCACACCCTGGGGTCGGGATTGATGGTGAAGCCGTCGACCGTGATCACCTGGCCGCTGACCATGCGGGCGGCGTCCGAGGCGAGGAAGACGGCCATGCTGGCGATATCCTCCGGATCGACCAGGCGGCCGAGCGCGGTGCCAGCGGCATAGCCGTCGCGGACCTGCTCGTAGGTCATGCCCTTCGCGGCCGCTTCCGCCTCGAACACGCGGTCGATACGGGACCCAGTCACGGAGCCCGGGGCGATGGCGTTGGCACGGATGCCGAAGGGGCCGAGTTCCATCGCCACCGTCTTCATCAGGCCGATGACCGCCCACTTCGCCGCGGCATAGGGGGCGCGGTAGGGAAAGCCGTAGAGACCCGCCGTCGAGGAGGTGAAGAGGATCACGCCCGAGCGCTGCGCCTTCATGAAGGGCGCGGCATGCTTCGCGGCCAGCATGGCGCCGTCGAGATTTACGGCAAGGCAGTCGCGCCATTCGACCATCGGCATTTCGTCGATGGCAGCGGTCGGCCCCTTGATTCCGGCATTGGCGCAGAGGACATCAATTTCGCCCCATATCTCCTTAACTTCATTGAAGAACGCCGCCATCTGCCGTTCGTCCGCGACGTCAACATTCGAGGCACGGATACCGGGGGAAACTGATGCGAGCGCAGCCTCGTCCACATCGGTGACCCAGACTTCCGCGCCGGCGGCGGCAAAGGTGCGGGCCATCACCTGACCGATGCCCGCCGCGCCCGCCGTGATGACGACCCGCTGGCTCATGTCTTGCGCTGCCCGACGTGCCGTCCCGCGGCCTCGGGACGCGGCAGGGCCTTGTGAGCCTCGGCGATCAGGGCGAGCCGGGCCAGCACGTCTGGCGCCGCAGGGCAGGTCCGGCCTGCCTTCATGTCCACGTGCAGGAGCATCTGCTCGAGCGTCGCCACCACTTCCTCCCCGCGCAGGATGCGGATGAAGCCGTGGATGCGCTTGTCGTCCGAGGAGAGCACCTGGAAAGTGCCGGTTAGCCGGTCGCCCAGTTTCGCCTCGCCGAGGTGCATGATGTGGGTCTCGGCGGTGTAGTAGCTGTGGCCCCCCGCGACATAGTCCATGTCGGCACCGATCAACCTGAGGAACGCATCGGAGGTCTCTGATGCGGCGTAAAGATATCGGCTCTCCGTCATATGGCCGTTGTAGTCGATCCAGCCCGGCAGGACCTGCATCCGTGCCGTCACCAGGGGCGCACCCTCGCCGGCCTTGCCCGCGTCGTGGAAGGCGGCACGGCGGCGCCTGTCATGATCGAGGAGCACCCTGCCAGCGCCCCAGTCGCGCTCCTTCAGGGCGCGCAGGAAGCCGATCAGGTTCCGGTCGCGGATGCGTTCGAGTTCCCGGATCGTGTAGGCCCCCGACTGGGCGTCGGACTGGCCGGCGATCAGATCGACGAGTTCGTCGTTGAACTCGGGGACGTCCATGAGCTTGGTCCAGGGCCATTTCAGCGCCGGGCCGAACTGGGCCATGAAATGCTTCATGCCGGCCTCTCCGCCCGCCACCCGGTAGGTCTCGAAGAGGCCCATCTGGCCCCAGCGCAAGCCGAACCCCATGCGGATCGCCTCGTCGATCTCCTCGGTCGTGGCGACGCCGTCCTTCACGAGCCAGAGCGCCTCGCGCCAGACGGCCTCGAGGAAGCGGTCGGCGATGTGGGCGTCGATTTCCTTCCTTACATGCAACGGGAACATACCGATTTCGCGCAGGATTTCCTTTGCGGCTTCAATGATCTGCGTGTCTGACTTCGCACTCGGCACGATCTCGGCGAGAGGCAGGAGGTAGACCGGGTTGAAGGGATGGGCGACGAAGATCGTCGACGGGTCGGCGGCGCCCTCCTGCAACTCCGAGGGCTTGAAGCCGGACGTGGAGGAGCCGATGGGTGTGCCGTGGCTCGCCTGCTGGATCTGTGCGAAGACGCGGTGCTTGAGGTCGAGGCGCTCTGAGACGGATTCCTGAATGTAATCCGTGCCTTCGACTGCATCTGTGATGCTGGGGGCGAAGCTCAGACGCCCCTCGGGCGGCATCGGCACGTCGGAAAGCGCGGGCAGCGCCGCGCGCGCGTTGGCCAGAACCTCGCCGATCTTGCGCTCGGCCTCCGGGTCGGGGTCGAAGACCGAAACGTCCCAGCCGTTCAGGAGGAACCGCGCGGCCCAGCCGCCGCCGATGACCCCGCCCCCGATGATCGCCGCCTTGCGCGCCATGCGCATTCTCCCTTCCATCCCGCGTACGTCGGTTTCGTGTCGTTCCTCGGTCGGCTTTCTGTTCCGACACGTGTCCCGACGCTCACCGCGCCATCGGCGCCCGCTTGGTCAGCCCGAGCTTCGCCCGCACCTCCTCGGGCCCGATCACCCGCGCGCCCATGGTCTCGATGATCGTCACCGCGCGTTCGACCAGCTGGGCGTTCGTCGCAAGCTGTCCCTTGCCGAGCCAGAGATTGTCCTCGAGCCCGACCCGCACGTTGCCGCCGGCCAGCACGGCGGCCGCGACATAGGCCATCTGGTTGCGCCCGAGCGCGAAGGCCGAGAAGGTCCAGTCGTCGGGCACGTTGTTGACCATCGCCATGAAGGTGTTGAGGTCGTCCGGTGCACCCCAGGGCACGCCCATGCAGAGCTGGACGAGGGCGGGGCCGGTAAGCACGCCTTCCTTCACCAGTTCCTTGGCGAACCAGAGATGCCCGGTGTCGAAGGCCTCGATCTCGGGCTTCACGCCGAGCGCGGTCATCATCGACCCCATGGCACGCAGCATCCCGGGCGTGTTGGTCATCACGTAGTCGGCCTCGGCGAAGTTCATCGTGCCGCAGTCGAGCGTGCAGATCTCGGGCAGGCATTCGGCGACATGGACCATGCGTTCGGAGGCGCCGATCATGTCGGTACCGGCGACAGGCGGCAGCGGTCGTTCTGTCGGACCGAAGATGATGTCGCCGCCCATGCCTGCGGTCAGGTTCAGGACCACGTCGGTGGCGGAATCGCGAATTCGCTCCGTGACTTCGCGGTAATACTTCGGGTCGCGAGAGGGCTTGCCCGTCTCGGGGTCGCGGACATGGCAGTGGACGATCGCGGCCCCGGCCTTCGCCGCCGCGATGGCGCTTTCGGCGATCTGGGCCGGCGAGCGGGGGACATGCGGGCTGCGATCCTGCGTCGCGCCCGAGCCGGTCACGGCACAGGTGATGAAGACCTCGCGGTTCATGGCAAGCGGCATCGGCATCCTCCCTTTTGTCCGTGACTATACATCCAGCCGGGGCTCCTGATTGACCTTTTCCGAAAACTTCTTGCCTTTTTGCGAAGGAGCGGTGTGCTGCCATGTGTCGTGACCCCGCCGGAGCCCAACGCGCAGCGTGTCCGCACCCCTGCCACAATCCGCGGGTTTTCGACGGATTTCCCATGAAACGCAGGGCACTGTCGCGCAAGCGCCCGGAAATTCGCTATGCGCCTCCTCGACTTGCGTTAAGCTGCCACGAAGGCGAGTCGTCGGCGCGATGGCGTCGCGTCACCCATTGTGCGATTGTGCCTGGACTGGATTTGAGCACCATGAAGAAGATCACCGTCGTCTCGCCCTGCTTCAACGAGGAAGACAACGTCGAGACCTGCTACGAGACGGTAAAGGCAATCTTCGAACGCGATCTTCCCGGCTACGCGCGCGAGCACATCTTCGTCGACAACGCCTCGCAAGACCGCACGGTGGAAATCCTGCGCGGAATCGCCGCGAAGGACCCGAGCGTCAAGGTCGTCGTCAACGCACGCAACTTCGGCGTCTACCGTTCCACCTTCAACGGGCTCAGGCACTCCACCGGCGACGCGACGCTCTGCATGCTGCCCGTCGACCTTCAGGACCCGCCGGAGCATATTCCGGAGTTCGTGAAACTCTGGGAATCGGGCTACGACGTGGTGGCGGGCGCACGGTCCACGCGCGAGGAGGGCTTTGTCCTGCGCTCGGCGCGCAAGGCCTTCTACCGGATCGTCAACTGGCTTTCGGATTTCGAGCTTTCGCCCGACGTGGGCGAGTTCCAGCTCATCGACCGCAAGGTGCTGGACGCGGTGCTGAGCCATAACGACCACTACCCCTACATCCGCGGCATCATCGCCTCGGTCGGGTTCAAGAAGGTCATCATCCCCTATACCTGGAAGGCGCGGAAGCGCGGGGTATCGAAGCACAACCTGATGATGCTGATCGACCAGGCGCTGAACGCGATCTTCGCCTTCACCAAGGCGCCGATGCGGTTCTGCACCTTCGTGGGCTTCGGCATCGCGATCTTCTCCATCCTCTTCTCGGTCTTCTCCGTCTTCGCCTGGTTCCTCGGCATCGGCGACGCGCCCAGGGGGACGACCACGATCATCGTCGCGCTGTTCTTCCTCTCGGGCGTGCAGCTTCTCTTCATCGGGATGCTCGGCGAATACATCACCGCCATCCACAACCAGGTGCGCGGAGGACCGACGGTGATCGAGAAGGAACTTATCAACATCCCCGCGCAAGGGCGCGCATCGGGCCGCGTGACGCCCCTGTCCGCCCACAAGGCATGACCCCTTCCCCGACCCGACCCGCCGGCCTTCCGGGGCTCGCGCTTGCCGCGGCGGGATGCGTTGTTCTCGTCGCGGTCCCGGTCCTGCCCGGCGCGGTCGCCCAGGTCGACCGCTGGGCGCTGGGGGTCGTCGGCCTCGCGCTCTTCGTGGCGGGACAGTCGCTCCGGCGCGGTGCCGGCACCTTCGCGCTTCTGGCCGCGCTCTTCCTCGGCGGCGGGGCGGCGCAGCTCTACCTGACCGAGACCCCGCTGTTCCCGACGCTCCGGCTGCGCCCGCAGGACGCGCGCGACTGGATCGCGGTCTGCGTGATCATGGCGGAGGTCGCGGCGGCGCTCACGGTGCTTGTCCGGCTCGGGACCGGGCGTCTCCTGGCGGCGGCCACGCGGCGGCTCGGCTGGGGCCGCATCGCGATCTTCGTCGTGCTGACGACGCTCTTCGCCTCGCCGATCCTGAATTACGTCGGCCGGGGCGCGGGGGCGGCCTACGTCGCACACATCCTTGCCGGCGGCGCGCTGGCGGCCCTGCACCTTGTCGTGCTGATTGCAATGGCGATGGTCCCGAGCCCGGTGAGCGGGCACTACCGGCTTTCACCCGTCGCCCCCGCAGTCTTCACCGTCGTCGTGAGCCTCGCCCTTGGCGCCGTTGCCTTCCAGCACCTTCCGCATGTCGATGAGGAGGTCGCCTATCTCTTCCAGGCGCGGACCTTCGCCGCCGGGGCGCTGTCGGTGCCTGCGCCCCCGGAGGCGGCCCTGCCGGGGCTCGCCTACGACCTTCAGGATTTCCGCGACGGGCGCTGGTTCGCCGTGACACAACCCGGCTGGCCGCTCGTGCTGGCCCCCTTTGCCGCGCTCGGGGTGCCGTGGCTCCTCAACCCGATCCTCGCCGGGCTCTCGGTGCTTCTCGCCTATGCGATAGCGATCCGGCGGCTCGGCCGCGACCAGGCGGACCTCGTTGCCCTGATGATGGCCTCGTCGCCCTGGCTTCTCGCCGCGGCGGCCTCGCTCATGCCGCACACGCTGACGCTGGCGCTTCTGCTCTTCGCCTGGTGGATGGTGCAGCGCGCCGAGGGAAGCGACCGCGCCGGCCGGCAGCTCTTCCTCGCCGGTCTGGCGGTGGGCTGGATCTTCCTGACCCGCCCCCTCGACGGTCTGGTGATGGGCGCGCTGACGGCCTTCTGGGTCTTCGCGGGTCCGCGCGGCACGCTGACGCGGGCGGCGGTCTTCGCGGCGGGCTCGGTCGTGGCGGGCGCGCTCCTCCTCTTCCACAACCTCGCCCTGACCGGGAACGCGCTGCGGCGCGCGCTGACCGACTATCTCGACCGCCACTGGGGTCCGGGCGCGAACGCCTTCGGCTTCGGGCCGGAAATCGGGCAGCCGGGCGGCCAGGGCGGACTCGACCTCTGGCCGGGGCACGGGCCGGCAGAGGCCGCGGTGAACACCGTCAACATGACCGCGAGCCTGCAGTTCGAGCTTCTCGGCTGGTCGATCGGCTCGCTCGCGCTGCTCTACGCTTTCTTCCTTTGGCAGGGCGCGAAGCGGACCTTCGACTGGGTGATGGTGGCGGTCGCGGCGACCATCATCGGGGTGACCGCGTTCTACTGGTTCGCCGACAGCTATTATGTCGGGCCGCGCGACTGGTTCCTCGCGGCCTTCCCGCTGCTCTACCTCTCCGCGCGCGGCTATGACGCGATGCGGGCGCGGTTTCCGGGCGCGGAGGGCGACAGCAACATCGGCATCGACTCGATCCTCGCGCTGTCCTGCCTCTTCGGGCTTCTGATCTTCACGCCCTGGCGGGGTGTGGTGAAGTACCACGAATACGGCAATATCCATGCGACCTACCGCGCGGCGCTCGCGTCCGGCGCGTTCGGCAATGCGATCGTTCTGGTGACGGCGAGCGGCGACGAGGGCGCGGCACTTATTCTGAACGATCCGCGGTTCCCGCCGGACCGGCCGATCTTCCTGATCGACCGGGGCGATCTGGACGAGGCGGCGCTGAAGGCCGCCTTCCCGGGGCGTGAGATCGTCCGCTATGACGCCGGCTGGCGCGCGACCGACCCGCGCGGCTGATCGTCCGGCGTCACCCCCGCCCCCCGCGGAACGGAAGCCGTCCGGTGAGGACCACGGAGACGAGGACGAAAGCCACCATCGCCATCGGCAGCACCAGAAGCGCCTGCGCCCAGAGGTCGGACAGGCCCGCGGCGATGGTCGCGGCGAGCGCCCAGCGATTGAGGAAGAAGAGCGCGACATAGGCCCCGACATAGGCCGGCAGACGGGAAAGCCCGCGCGTGCCGAAGACGATGCGGCCATGCGTGCCGAAGTTCCAGAGGACACCGATCACGTAGGACAGCGCCAGCGCCCATTGCCAGGGCAGGCCAGCGACCCTGAGGAGCGCGGCATAGACGGCAAAGCCGAAGACGGTGTTGAGGACCCCGACGAAGAGGAACTTCACGAAGCGCCAGAGATCGGGGCGGGAGCGCAGCGCGAGGATCATGCCGGTATCCCCTCGGCCGCAAGCACGGCGCGGATGCCGCTTTCCATGTCGAGGACCGAACGGAAGCCGGTTTCGCGCTCAAGCCGCGTCACGTCTGCCTCGATCAGAGCCGGGTCGGAGGCTGGCCTCGGCCGCGCGCCGAGGCGGATCAGCCCCTCGCCACCCATCGCGCGGGCAAGCGAAAGGATCATCTCGCGCACCGGAACGGCGCGGCCGGAACCGACGTTCACCGGCCCTTCGGCATTCGAGACGAGAAGCGAGACAAGCGCCCGGCCGATGTCCGCCGTGTGGAGGAAGTCGCGCCGCTGGAGCCCGTCGGTGCAGGCGACCTCGCGGCCCGCCGCAAGGCCCCTCAGGATATCGCCGAAAAGCCGCCCCTCCGGTTCACCCGGACCATAGGCGAAGAATACCCGCGCCCAGGCGAGCGAGACGCCGAGCGCGGGCGCGCCGGCCACCGCGGCGATGCCGGTCGCGGCCTTGGCGGCGCCGTAGAGCGTGGCAGGGCGGAGCGGCGCGTCCTCTGCCAGATGCCCCGCCCCGGTCCAGTCGTATTCGGCGCAAGACCCCGCCATGACCGCCCGCCGCCCGCCCGCCGCCTTGAAGGCGGTGAGGAGCCGCAGGCTCGCCCCGACCCAGGCGAGGTTCTCCGGCGAGGACCAGCGGTCCTTCGTGCCGTCGGCCCAGGCGAGGTGGATCAGGTGATCCGCCCCCGCCCGCGCCACGACCCCTTCGGGATCGGCCAGCAGGTCGTCCCCCTGCCCGCGCGAGACCGCGACAACGGTGAAGCCCCGCTCCTCCAGCGGCCGGACGCAGTGGCGACCGATGAGACCGGTGGCCCCGGTCAGGAGGACGCGGCGCGCGGTCATGCGGTGACCATGATCGAGGGCACGGCTGTCACAAAGCGGGTGCCGCCTGCGCGAAGGTCGCCAAGCTGGCGGATCACCTCTGCCTTGAGGTTCCAGGGCAGGATCAGCACGAAGTCGGGCTGCCGCTTCCGCAACTCCTCCACGTCGAAGACCGGGATGCGGCTGCCGGGCAGGAGCGTGTTCTGCTTGGCAGGGTTGCGGTCCACGCAGAAGTCGATCAGCGTCGGTCCGATCCCGCAGTAGTTGAGCAGCGTGTTGCCCTTCGCCGCCGCGCCGTAGGCCGCCACGTGCTTGCCCTGCGCCCTGGCGTTGTTAAGGAAGCTCAGGAGCCCGTCGCGCACCGCCTCCACCTTCTCGGAGAAGCCCGCGTAGCCCTCCGGCCGGTCGAGCCGCGCGGTCTTCTCGTCCGCGCGCACCTTGGAAAGGCCGGGGCCGTCGCCGTGCGAGGCGCCCGTCCGGCAGGCGAAGACACGCAAGGAACCGCCGTGGGTCGGCAGCTCCTCGACATCGAAGACGCGCAGGCCCTTGGTCGCGAAGATCCGCTCCACCGCCAGGAGCGAGAGGTAGGAATAGTGTTCGTGGTAGATCGTGTCGAACTGCACCTCCTCGATGAGCCGGAGGAGGTGCGGGAACTCGACCGTGTAGACGGCGTCCCCGGTCAGGAGCGCCGCCACGCCGGCGACGAAGTCGTTGATGTCCGGCACATGCGCTAGCACGTTGGCCGAACAGATGAGATCGGGCCGCCTGCCCTCGTCATGAAGCCGCCGCGCGACCCTTTCGCCGAAGAATTCGACGAGCGTCGGCACGCCGATCTTCTCTGCCGCGGCCGCGACCGAGCCCGAGGGCTCTATCCCGAGGACGGGTATGCCCTTGGCCGCGAAGTTCTTCAGAAGATAGCCGTCGTTCGACGCGATCTCGATCACGAGGCTTTCGCGTCCGAGGTGCAGCCTGTCGGCCATCGCGTCGGCATAGGCGCGGGCATGGGCGAGCCAGCTGTCCGAGAAGGAGGAGAAATAGGCATAGCTCTCGTTGAAGATACTGGCCGGCGGCACGTCCTCGTCCACCTGGACGAGCCAGCAGGATTCGCAGACCCGCACGTGAAGCGGGTATTTCGGCTCCGGCTCGCCTGCCTTGCCCATGGGCACATAGGAATTCGCCACGGCCGAGAGGCCGAGGTCGACAAGCGTCATCGGCATTTCCGCGCCGCAATGCCGGCATCTGGGGTAACTCATCACTCACTGGTCTCCTGATCGTCGTAGGTGGGCCCGGCGTTCTACCAGATCTTCCAGGGCGCCGTGCCGGTCGCCCAATGCGCTTCGAGTTCCTGGCGCTCGCGGATCGTGTCCATCGGCTGCCAGAAGCCCCTGTGTTCGTAGGCCATGAGTTCGCCGTCGCGGGCAAGCCCCATGAGCGGCGCGCGTTCCCAGATGGTCGCGTCGTCCTCCAGGTATTTCTCGACCTTCGGCGACAGGACGAAATAGCCGCCGTTGATGAGCCCGCCGTCGCCTGCAGGCTTTTCCGAGAATTCGCGCACCTGCGACGCCGCGATGTCGAGCCGGCCGAAACGCGCGGCCGGCGGCACCGCGGTCACCGTCGCCATGCGCCCATGCGCCTTGTGGAAGGCGGCGAGCCGCGTCACGTCGATGTCGCCCACGCCGTCGCCATAGGTCATGCAGAACGCCTCCTCGGCCCTGAGATAGGGCATCACGCGGCGGAGGCGTCCGCCAGTCATGCTTTCCTGACCCGTATCGATCAGCGTCACGCGCCAGGGCTCGGCCTGGTTGTTGATGATTTCCGTCGTGCCCTGCCTGAGGTCGAAGGTCACGTCGGCGCCGTGCAGGTAGTAGTTGGCAAAGTATTCCTTGATCACATAGCCCTTGTAGCCGCAGCAGACGATGAAGTCGTTGATGCCGTGGGCCGCGTAGATCTTCATGATGTGCCAGAGGATCGGCCGGCCGCCGATCTCCACCATCGGTTTCGGGATGCGGACGGTTTCCTCGGCGAGTCTCGTGCCGAGACCGCCGGCGAGAAGGACGCATTTCATTGGTGACACTCCTTGATGCAGTCCGGGCAGGACGCGACGCCGCCGGGCCGTGCAGGCACGGTCCGCGACCGGAAGAGGTTCACGCCCGCACCGCTGCGGGGTAGCAGAAGCCCCGCGCCTTCGCTACAGATGCGGGCCGGGGCAGACGACCGCCCCCGCACGCCCGTGTCACCGCCCCGCGGGGGACGCACCGGGTTCGCGGGGCGCGACATTTCGGAAGGACGCGCATGACCATGAAGATCCTGCTTATCGGCCATCGCGGCTACGTCGGCCCGGTCGCCGCCCGCCACCTGACCCGCAGCCTTCCGGGCGCCGAGGTCCACGGCATCGACGCCAACTGGTTTCAGGGCTCCGAGGCGGCCCCCTTCCCGGACGCGCTCTTCGCGAGCCAGCGCCGGGCCGATGTGCGCGACCTGACTGAGGCCGATTTCCGCGGCTTCGACGCGGTGGTGGCGCTGGCCGCGGTGTCGAACGACCCGATCGGCAAGGAGTTCGAGGACGCGACCGCCGACATCAACTCGGCCGCCGTCCTGAAGGCCGCGGCCGCGGCGAAGGCCGCCGGGGTGAAGCGCTTCGTCTTCGCCTCGTCCTGTTCGATGTACGGCGCGGGCTCCGACAGCTTCCGCAAGGAGACCGACACGCTCAACCCGCTGACCGCCTATGCGCGGTCCAAGGTGGCGACGGAAGAAGGGCTGAGGGCCCTTGCCGGCGATGGCTTCATGGTGACCTCCCTGCGCTTCGCCACCGCCTGCGGCGCGAGCCCGATGCTGAGGCTCGACCTCGTGCTGAACGATTTCGTCGCCACCGCACTGAGGACCGGCAGGATCGAGGTGCTCTCCGACGGCTCGCCCTGGCGGCCGCTGATCCATGTCGAGGACATGGCCCGTGCGATCGAGTGGGCGCTCGTCCGCGCGGGCGCGGACCTCGTCGAGGTGAACGTCGGCAGCCAGGCGTGGACCTGGCAGGTGGGCCAGCTCGCCAGGGACGTGGCCGGCCTGCTCGGCGGTGTCGCTGTCGAGATCAACACCAATGCCGCCCCCGACAAGCGCAGCTACCGCGTTGATTTCTCGCGGTTCGCGGAACTGGCTCCCGACCACCAGCCGACGAAGGACTTCCACGAGGCGGTGCGGGAACTGGCCGATCTCGTGCGCGGCATGGATTTCGCCGGGACAACGGTGCGCGAAAGCCGCTTCATCCGGCTCAACATCTTGCGCGGTCATGTCGCGGGCGGGCGGCTCGACAGCGCGCTGCGCTGGACGGCGTGAGCCGCGGCGCCCGGCTGCCGCGGCAGGAAACTCGCGCCTCCGCCTCTCCGCCGGCCTGTGGCCGGTGCCCGCCAGACGGGCATGTCCCGTTGCCAATTCCATTCGTCAAAGACCCTTTTGCCGCCCTCCGGACGACTGAAGCCGCTGTCGATGTATCCGTCCGGGCGGCCTACCGCCAAAGGCGAATCAACCGCCATCGTCTTGAATTCTCTAGCACAGCCGCGCGAAACCCGCCTGCAATGCCGCTATGCTCGCTATGGCCGGGATGCTACTGTCGGCCCCGATGGGAGAATTGACGGCGATCGGGGGCTTTGGTGCAAAGACTGCTGTTTGCGAAGATTGAGGTCTGGGTCGTCCTTCTCGTTGGCATCCTCGGCCTTCTCGGGCTTGTCGGCTTCGGCGCGGCGGTGCTGGACGGCGAACGCGAGACCGCAAGGTTCGGGCCGGTCGGCCCGGCGGCGCTGGCGGTGGCGGAAATCCCCGACACGGTAAAGGCCTTGCTTGAGGAAGACATGCTGATGGCGGGGTTCTTTCCCCGCCGCTTTGCCGACAGGCCCACCGGCTGGACCTTCGGCGACGGCCCTCGGCCCGAAGGCTACGTCCTCATGTCGCGCTACGATGGGGACCGCG
>NZ_JAYRTX010000067.1:0-19328 GCF_041919395.1 Albidovulum sp. | reverse complement strand
CGGCCGATGGACTTTCCGAAGTCCGGCCGCATCCGCGAGGGGCTGAAGCCGCTTCTGGGCGACAGCGTCTTCATCACGAACGGCGAGACCTGGGCGCGCCAGCGGCGGATCATCGATCCCGCCTTCGAAGGCGGGCGGCTGCGCGAGGCCTTTGCCGCCATGTGGGCGGCCGGGCAGGCCGCCGTGGCCCGGATAGGCGTGAAGACAGGTCCGCAACCTATCGAGATCGAAGAGGAAATGTCGCATGTGGCGGCGGACGTGATCTTCCGCACGCTGTTTTCCATTCCGATAGAGGATACGACCGCTTCGGCCGTCTTCTCCGAGTTCCGCGCGCATCAGCGCGCCGCCCCGGTCGTCAATCTCGGTGCGCTGATGCCGCTGCCGGGCTGGGTGCCACGCTTCCACCGGCGCGAGACCAGGGCGACGGCCGGGCGGATTCGCGCGCTCATCGCCGGGCTGACCGAAGGGCGCGCGGCCGAGATCGCGGCGGGGACCGCGCCCGACGATCTGGCGACCAAGATCATGACGACGCCCGATCCGGAGACCGGGGCCCGCTTTTCGACCAGGGAGATGGTCGATCAGGTCGCGATCTTCTTCCTTGCCGGACACGAGACCTCGGCCTCGGCCCTTGGCTGGTCGATCTACCTCCTCTCGCTCTTTCCCGATTGGCAGGACCGTGTCGCGGCGGAAGCAGCGCAGGCGCTTCCGGACGGCGCGGACTTCGCTGTCCTCGGCCGGCTGAAGCTCGCCCGGGCCGTCTTCCGCGAAGCGATGCGGCTCTATCCGCCCGTGCCGATGTTCGTGCGCGAGGCGCGGACGGCGGAGACGTTCCGCGGCCGCGCTCTCATCCCCGGCGCTCAGGTGGTCATCAGCCCCTGGCACCTGCACCGGCACGAGCGTCTCTGGGACAACCCGGACGGGTTCGATCCGGGGCGGTGGGAGACGGAGAACGGCCGCGCCTGCCAACGCCAGGCCTATATCCCGTTCTCGGCCGGGCCGCGCGTCTGTCCGGGCGCCGGCTTTGCCATGGCGGAGGGTCCTCTGATCCTCGCGCTCCTCCTCCGCGCCTTCCGGTTCGAGCCGGCGGAGGGCCCGCCGGTGGTGCCGGTGGCGCAGCTGACGGTGCGCTCGCGCGATGGAATCCGGCTTCGGATCACGCCGCGTGACGCTACGTCATCCGACGTGATCGGGATGAAACAAATCTGAAACGCAACCTTGAATTGATCGTTGGGGAAAAAACGGTGCATTTTCACATGGTCGGGGAATGATTCGTTCCCGATAGTAAACAGTGTTCGGCCGGAACCTGCTCATTCGGCCAGAGTTCGACGACCGGCTGAAACCTGCTCATTCAGCTGTGACTTGCTTGGGGGATGCCATGTCGATGAAGTCGATGGCGGTTGCCATGCCGGCTACGCTCATGTCCGTGCTGCCGGTGCCAAGTTCCTTCCGCATCGCGGTTCCGGCGTGGCGGACGGTCGGGATCAACGCGAACGCGGAGCCGGTGACCGAGATTCCGACGCTGTCGCGGGAGGAGATCCAGTCCCTCTTTCATGGCGAGTTGGCCGACCGCGTGCGGCGGAAATCCGTCCTGACAGCGCGCGAGGAGCAGGAAAGATCGCTGGCGCGGCGCATCCGTTCGGCGCTTTACCCTTCGCTTGCCGCAACCTTCATGCGCCACTGACGCGCTAGCGCGGCGGCAAACGGGTCAGGATATCCTTCAGAACGTAAAGGCGGATCGCCGTCGCGAGGCCGGTATCCGGTCCGCGATCCGCATCTATCGCGGCCGCAAGCACGTTGACCGGCAGGCCGCGCGCCTCCGCGATGCAGCGGAACGCGCGCCAGAACTCCTCCTCCAGCGAGACGCTGGTGCGGTGCCCGTTCAGGGTGAGCGAGTGCTTCTTCGGCCGGCTCACGCCTCCGGCTCCTCGCGACCGCCGCCGCTGAGGCGAAGCCCGTCGAGAAACGCCCGCGCCTGTTCGGCCCGCGCCTTTTCCAGCGCCTTCAGGGCCTTCGTACGACCGAAGCGGGCGGCGCTCTCGGCCGCCTCGGCCCGGGCCTTCGCGCGCTCCCGCACCTTGCGCGCGGCGCGCAGGTTGATCAGCTCTGCCATCGGGCGCCTCAATCCTCGGGGCCGACCATGAGCTCGGGCCGCACGATCCGGTCGAAGGTCTCGCCATCGACGAAGCCGAGCGCGATGGCCTCCTCGCGCAGGGTCGTCCCGTTCTTGTGGGCAGTCTTGGCAACCTTGGTCGCGTTGTCGTAGCCGATCGTCGGCGCGAGCGCCGTGACCAGCATCAGGCTTTCCTTCATCAGCTTCTCGATCCGCGCCACGTTCGCCTGCGTTCCCACGACCATGTTGTCGGTGAAGGAAGCGGCCGCGTCGCCCAGAAGCTGCATGGATTGCAGGACGTTGTAGGACATCATCGGGTTGTAGACGTTTAGCTCGAAGTGGCCCTGCGACCCGGCGAAACCCACGGCGGCGTCATTGCCCATGACATGGGCGCAGACCATCGTCAGGGCCTCGGCCTGGGTCGGGTTGACCTTTCCCGGCATGATCGAGCTGCCGGGTTCGTTCTCCGGCAGGATCAGCTCGCCGAGGCCCGAGCGCGGGCCCGAGCCGAGAAGCCTGAGGTCGTTGGCGATCTTGAAGAGCGAGGCGGCGACGGTCTTCAGCGCGCCCGAGAACATCACCATCGCGTCGTGGGCGGCGAGTGCCTCGAACTTGTTCGGTGCGGTGACGAAGGGCAGGCCCGTGATCTCGGCGATCTTCGCGGCAATTGCCACGTCCCAGCCCTTCCTGGTGTTGAGCCCGGTGCCGACGGCGGTGCCGCCCTGTGCAAGCTCGTAGATCGCCGGCAGGCACATCTCCACCCGCTTGATGCCGTTCTCGACCTGCTTGGCGTAGCCCGAGAACTCCTGGCCGAGCGTCAAGGGGGTCGCGTCCTGCGTGTGGGTGCGGCCGATCTTGATGATGTCCCGGAACTCCTCGGACTTCGCGGCGAGCGCGGCGTGGAGCTTCCTGAGCCCCGGCAGGAGCACGTCGCGCGCCATCATGCCGATGGCCACATGCATCGCGGTCGGGAAGGTGTCGTTCGACGACTGGCCCATGTTCACATGGTCGTTCGGATGCACCGGCTTCTTCGTGCCCATCGTGCCGCCGAGAATCTCGATCGCGCGGTTGGAGATGACCTCGTTCGCGTTCATGTTCGACTGGGTGCCCGACCCGGTCTGCCACACGACGAGCGGGAAGTTGTCGTCGTGCTGCCCCGCCACGACTTCCGCCGCCGCCTGCACCATGGCCTTGCCGATCACCGGATCGAGCTTGCCGGTTGCCATGTTGACCTCAGCCGCCGCCCGCTTGATGACGCCAAGCGCCCGGACGATCGCGACGGGCTGCCGTTCCCATCCGATGGGGAAGTTCTGGATCGACCGCTGGGTCTGCGCGCCCCAGTACTTGTCGGCGGGAACTTCGAGCGGGCCGAAGCTGTCGGTCTCGGTGCGGGTCTGGGTCATGGCGTGGGTCCGTCGTGAAGGAAGTCGCGCAACTGCTATGCGATTCCGACGCGCGGGCCAAGGACGATGGCGTTAACGGCCGCGGGAAAGCGCGGGCGGGCTACTTGCGCCACTTGTCGAGGCTGACGACCTCGGCCTCGGGGCGGCCACCTTCGGCATCTGCGGCTTCGACCTCCTCGTCCTCGTCGTCTTCCTCCTCGTCGGAGTCCGAGGTCTCGAACCTCAGGCCGAACTCGACCGAGGGATCGACGAAGGTGCGGATGGCGTCGAAGGGAATGTAGAGCCGTTCGGGGGAATCGCCGAAGTTGAGCGTTATGCCGAACCCGGCGTCGTCCACCTCCAGATCCTCATACCAGTGCTGCACCACCACGGTCATCTCTTCGGGATAGCGCTCGCGCAGCCAGTCGGCGAGTTCCACGCCGGGCTGGCGTGCGTCGAACGTGATGAAGAAATGATGCTCGCCCGGCAAGCCGGAGCGTTCGACCTGATCGAGAACATCGTGGATAAGACCGCGCATCGCCCGATGCATCAGCGTACCGTAGTCGATGGACTTGGTCATGGGTGTATCCCGGGCTGCGTGGGGTCAGCATAAGGGATTCGGATCGGAAGGGAAGGGGCCGGAGGTAGCGCCTTGACGCGGCGTCAGCCGATTGCCGAGGCGGCGAGGCCGGCCAGCGCCGAGAGGGCGAGCGCAGCGACGAGGTTCCAGTGGAGGACGAGAAGAAGCCAGCCCGCGGTGAGCGCGATCCCGATCGGCAACAGCTTTGCCGAGCCAAGGTCCGGCAGGGTCACCGACAGCGGGCCGAAGACGAGTGTCGCGGTCGCGCCGAAGAACACGTGCATCGCGAACCAGACCGCCAGCGTCCCGATGACGCCGACGACCGCCGCACTGATCCCCTTCAGCGCCGCCCCGAGCCGGGGACGGGTCGCGATCCATTCGACGAAGGGTGCCAGCGCCAGAACCCAGAGAAAACAGGGCACGAAGGTCACCCAGAGGGCCATTGCGGCCGCCGCCAGCCCGACGCCCGGCCCGCCGGCGCCGTGCCCGGCCAGATAGGCCACAAACTCCGTCACGAGGATGAGGGGGCCGGGCGTCGTCTCGGCAAGGCCGAGGGCATCCATCATCTGCGGGGTCGTGAGCCAGCCGAAGTCGTGCACGACCGTCTGGGTCATGTAGGCAAGCACGGCATAGGCCCCGCCAAAGGTGACGACCGCGAGCTTGGAGAAATAAAGTCCGACGGCGGTGAGGAAGGTGGCCCCCGCCGCGGCAGCGATCGCCACCGGCGCCCACCAGAGGCCGAGCCCGGTCGCCGTGATCGCCGCGAAGCGCGGATGCGCCGGCAAGGCGGCAGGCACGTCGGGCGGGCGGGGCAGCCAGACCGCGCCGGCAAGACCGGCGAGCACGACGATGAGAGGATAGGGCAGGTCGAACGCAAAGATCCCGGCAAAGGCCGCAATCGCCAGGAACCTTTCCCGGCGGCCGGTGAGTGCCCGGCGCGCGACGCGCACCAGGGCTTCGACGACGATTGCCACCACCGCCGCCTTGACACCGAGGAAGAGCGCCGCAATGGCCGGCAGCGCACCGAACGCGGCATAGAGCATGGCAAGCGCAAGCACGACCGCGGCCCCCGGCAGGACGAAGAGCCCGCCCGCGAGAAGGCCGCCCGGGATGCCGCCCCGCCGCCAGCCGGCGTAGGTGGCAAGCTGCATCGCCTCCGGCCCGGGCAGGAGCATGCAGAAGGAGAGCGCGCGGAGGAACTCGGGCTCGCTCAGCCATGGGCGCCGCTCGACAAGCTCGCGGTGCATCAGCGCGATCTGCGCGGCAGGTCCGCCGAAGGAGAGAAGCCCGATGCGGCCGAAAATCCTCAGGGGCGTTTCGTCGGG
Organism: Albidovulum sp.; assembly: GCF_041919395.1. NCBI lineage: Bacteria > Pseudomonadati > Pseudomonadota > Alphaproteobacteria > Rhodobacterales > Paracoccaceae > Albidovulum > Albidovulum sp. The sequence goes on along the minus strand of NZ_JAYRTX010000067.1, from coordinate 13,931 downwards.
TCTCATGCGCGGCGTCCCGCCGGCCAGTCGTGACCCTCGTCGTATCCGTCCCGCGCCCAGCGATAGAGCGCGTCGTAGACCGCCATCCCCGCCTCGAGTTGGGCGAGGTCGTCGCGATACTGGCGCGACAGCCCGACCGAGACCGCGAGGAGGCCCGCCGCCTGCGGACTCAAGTCGTGCCGGTCGGTGTCGGCGGCGCGGACGACCAGCGCGAGCCGGTCGAGTGCCTCGGTGTGCAGTCCGAAGTCATCGAGAAGCGCGTCGAAGCTGCACCGTTCTGCGCGGTGCGATATCGGCACACCCTCGACGTCGAAAGGCGTCGCCGCGAACCGTTCGGCCACGGCGGGGACCTCCGGCGGGGCCACGTACAGAAACTCGGCCGTCGGGTCGATGAAGCGGCGGATGAGCCAGGGGCAGGCGATGCGGTCGATCTTCGGCCGCTGGCGGGTGACCCAGCGGTGCGTGGCGGGCAGGGCCGCGGCCGGGACCATCGGCAGCCCGGCCTCTGCCCAGGCGACGGTCCCCCCGTCGAGCGATTCCGCGGCGACGCCAAGGGCGCGGAGGAGGGCCGCCGCGCCTTCGGAAAGCTTGCGCCCCCTCTGGCAGGCGATCACGACGGCGTGCCCGGCGAGCGCGGGCGCGAGGTCCGCGATCAGGTCGTGGGAGTGGCGGAGCGAGGTCGGGATCAGACGGGGGTCGGCAGCGAAGTCCTCCTCGGTCCGAACGTCGACGACGGTCGGCGCCTCGGGCGTTCCGATCAGGCGGGCAAGCTGGGCGCAGGATATGGTTGCGAAACCGGACAAGGGGGCATCCTTTCGTTCGGGTTGAAGGATGCGACGCTTGGGCCGTGGCCTCACGGGGCGCGGTCGCGGGCCCCACCGGCCAAGGGTCTCATCCGGCGGACGGGACGTCAAGGTCAGCCGAGCGGCTTGGCGACCTCGCGCAGGATCTTCTCGCGGATCGCGCGGGGGTAGTCGGCGAGGCCGCGCGCGGTGACGACAAACCCGTGCCTGGTGACGACATAGCGGCGGTAGAACTCGGTGATCGGGCTGGCGCGACCCATGTCCTCGATGGCGATGGCGTTGATCTCGATTCCGCCCGCCGCGGCGGCGCCGCGCGCGGGACCGAGCGCTGCGCCCGCGTTCTGAGGCCCGTCGCCGGAGATATCGATGACCTTGCGGCGGCAGTCGGAGACGGCGGCGAATTGGTCGACCGAGAAGGCGATGGCCTCGCCCACGGCGGTGTCCGACCCGGTATAGGCACGCGCCAGGTCGCGGGCGCGGCTTGCGAAATCGGCCACCTCTGCCGGCGACAGCATCCGCCGCCAAGGTATCGAGACGGTCTGCTTGCCGGTGCCGGACCATTGCACGACGCCGAGCGCCGCCTGGCCGAGAAGGAGCGCCTCTGCCACCTCAGGGTCATCGAGCGCGGCCGCCAGTCCCTCCACCTGGAGCCGGTATTCGCCGCGGTCGATGGAGCCCGAGACATCGACGGTGAGCAGGAGCGCCACATCGCAGGCCGCACCGGGTGCCGCCCGCAGAAGCTGCAGGCCGAGGTTGGCCGCCAGAAGCAGTGCCATACGTGCCATGCGCCGATGATGGCGGGCAAGCCGGCACCGGGCAAGGGCCGGACATCGGCCCGATGGGCCGCCCGCGCCTCAGGCCGTGGTCAGCCGCTCCCCCGACAGCAGAAGCAGGAAGGCATCCCGCGGCAGAAGCCCGGCCTGCTCGAAGAAGGGGATGAAGTCGAAGGCGTTGTAGGCCTCGGCGATGCGGCCGCCGACGATCCGGCAGGCCACCTGCCCGGTCACGGTGATCGGATCTAGGCCCCGGGTGGTCGTTGCCCGCACGACGAGCTGCGCCCAGACCCATTCGCCGCACTCGATGCTGCGCACGATCCCGAATGAGGGATCGCGCACGTGGGCGCGCATCGCGGGCACGAAGGCGCGGAAATCCTCCGCGCTGACCTGGCCGTCGGCCATGATGCCCTCCGCGCCGCCGCTCGGCGCGAAAAAGCTGTCGATGGCGGAAAGGTCGCCCTCGATCCAGACCCGGCGATACCACTCACTGAGGATGTCGAGATTCGTCATCCGTGACCCTCCATCTTTTCAGGACGCGAAGGCGATCCTAGGCGCGCGATCCTCACAAAACGTGAACGCTTGCGTGCGGGGCGAAGGCGGAGGGAAGTGCAGGCTTCTGTTGCCAGGTGCCTGCGAACCCCGCCTTGCGCGGCTAAGCGCAAGGACTTGATTTTCGGTTACCCGAGCTGCTTACGCAGCCAGAGCGACCGGAGCACGGTTGTCGTTGGCAACTGTACTTTGCGGACCGATAACGGTGGTACCTCACCGGGACAAAGCAAACCCCTTTAGACGTTCGTCGATCCTGTTTCGGCCCCTCTGTCCCGCAACGCCGGGATATTGGTGGAGCCGCCGGGTACCGCCCCCGGGTCCGAACCGCTTATTACGAGCGCGTTTATGTCCATAGTCCGGGTCGCCCCGGACAGATCGAATATAGGGGCACGGCCCCGGCCGGGCAAGCCGTCCGGCGCGGGGAGTTGCGGATGCGGCGCGGGCGGGGCAGGGTGGCGTCGAAACCCTTCCTCGGAGACAATATGCAACTCGATCTTTCCTTCGTGCGCGCGCAGTTCCCGGCCTTTTCGGTGCCGGGTCTCGCCGATCAGGCGTTCTTCGAGAACGCCGGCGGCTCCTATGCCTGCGCCCCGGTGATCGAGAGGCTCACCCGCTTCTATCGCGAGCGGAAGGTGCAGCCCTATGCGCCCTATGCGGCGGCCACAGCCGGCGGAGCGGAGATGGACGAGGCGCGGTTGCGTCTCGCCGCGATGATGGGGGTGAAGACGCATGAACTGAGCTTCGGCCCCTCGACCACGGCGAATACCTATGTCCTCGCCCAGGCCTTCCGGCGCGCGCTGAAGCCCGGGGAGGCGATCGTCGTGACCGATCAGGACCACGAGGCCAACTCCGGCCCCTGGCGCCGGCTGGCGGAGGAGGGGATCGAGGTCCGCGAGTGGCGGATCGACCCCGCGACCGGCCATCTCGACCCCGCGCGGCTTGCGCCCCTGCTGGCCGACGGGCGGGTGCGACTATTGTGCTTCCCGCACTGCTCGAACGTCGTCGCCGAGATCAACCCGGTGGCCGAGATCGTCACGACCGCCCATGCCGCCGGCGCCGTCACCTGCGTCGATGGCGTGAGCTACGCACCGCACGGGATACCGGATGTGGGCGCGCTCGGTGCCGACATCTACCTCTTTTCGGCCTACAAGACCTACGGCCCGCATCAGGGAATCATGGCGATCCGCGAAGACCTCGGAATGCGACTGCCGACCCAGGGCCACTGGTTCAACGGCGACACCCTCTACAAGCGCTTCACGCCGGCCGGGCCGGACCATGCGCAGGTCGCGGCCTCGGCCGGGATCGCGGATTATTTCGACGCGCTTCACGACCGTCACTTCGCGCCCGAGCCGGACGCGCGCAAGCGGGCCGCCCGGGTGCACGACCTGATGCGGGCGCAGGAGGTGACTGTCTGCCAGCCGCTTCTGGACTACCTGAGGAACCGCAACGACCTCAGGCTTCTCGGGCCGGCCGAGGCGACGCAGCGGGCGCCCACCGTTGCGGTGGACCTCGGGCGGGCGGCGGAACCCGTGTCGGCGGCGCTTGCGGCACATGGCATCAACTGCTGGGCGGGCGATTTCTATGCGGTCCGGCCGCTTTCGGCGATGGGAATTGATCCGCACCGGGGCGTCCTGCGTATGTCGATGGTGCACTACACGAGCGCCGGGGACGTGGCGCGGCTGATCGCGGCGCTGGATACGGTGCTCTGACGTCGAACCGGGGGGGGGGCCGCCCCCCCCCCCCCCCCCCCGGTTTCAACAACAAAAAAAAAAGAAGAAAAAAAAACACAGACTCACTGGGGGGCGGGCCCCCGGACCCCCGGAGTATTTGGACCACAATGAAAGACGTTGCGAACGATGCTCCGGTGATCCTGTGGTTCCGGCGCGACCTCCGGCTCGGCGATCACGCGGCGCTGACGGCAGCTGCTGCGTCCGGGCGGCCGGTCATCCCCGTCTTCCTGCATGACGAGACGGTCGAGGTGCTTGGCGCGGCCGCGAAATGGAGACTCGGCGAGGGGCTCGCGGTCCTTGCGGCCGGGCTCGGGGCGCGTGGCGCGCGGCTTATCCTGCGGCGGGGCGCCGCGCGCGAGGTGCTTCTCCGCCTTGTGGCCGAGACCGGAGCGGCCGCGGTCCATTGGCAGCGGGTCTACGACCGGGAGGGGATCGCGCGGGATACGGCCGTGAAGGCCGCGCTGAAGGCCGAGGGCATCCTCGCCGAAAGCTTTCCGGGGGCGGTGCTCTTCGAGCCGTGGACGGTCGCGACGGGGGCGGGCGCGCCCCATTCGGTCTATTCGCCCTTCTGGCGTGCGGTTCGCGGCCGCGATGCGGGGGTGGCGCTGCCGGAGCCGGAGTCGCTGCGTCCGCCGGCGACCTGGCCGGCCTCGGACATGCGGGCCGACTGGCGGATGGCGATGGCTGTCGACCGCGGCGCGGCATTCCTGGCACGTCACGCAACGGTGGGCGAGGCGGCGGCGCGGGCGCGGCTCGAGGGCTTCGTTGCGGAGAGGCTTGCGCGCTATCCCTCCGAGCGCGACTTTCCCGCACGCGGCGCGACATCGGGTCTGTCCGAGAACCTCGCCTGGGGCGAGATATCGCCGCGCACGGTCTGGGCGGCGGGCCTGCGGGCGCGGGAGGAGGGCAACCCCGGCGCGGAGAAGTTTCTCTCGGAGCTCGTCTGGCGCGAGTTCGCCTGGCACCTGATGTACCACCATCCCGGTCTTGCGAGCGCCAACTGGCGCGCGGGCTGGGACAGCTTTCCCTGGCGCGGCGACAACCCGGAGGCCGAGCGGTGGCGGCGCGGCATGACCGGCGAGCCCTTCGTCGATGCCGCGATGCGCGAGATGTATGTGACGGGCCGGATGCACAACCGGGCGAGGATGATCGCGGCGTCCTACCTGACAAAACACCTCATGACGGACTGGCGGGTAGGGCTGGCCTGGTTCGCCGAGTGCCTGACGGACTGGGACCCGGCCGCCAATGCCATGGGCTGGCAGTGGGTGGCGGGGTGCGGGCCGGATGCGGCGCCCTATTTCCGCATCTTCAACCCGGGAACCCAGGCGGAGAAGTTCGATCCGGAGGGGCGCTACCGGGGTGCCTTCCTTGCCGAGGGCCGGGCCGCCCCGCCCGCCACCGCGCGCGATTACTTCGCCGCCGTTCCCCGGGCCTGGCGGCTCCGCCCCGACGCCCGCTATCCCGCGCCGGCGATCGCGCTAGCGGAGGGTCGCGCACGGGCGCTCAGGGCCTACGGACAGCGGGACCGTGCAGCTGCAGAATGACCGGGTTGCGGGGCCGGGGTCTCTGCGCTTACCGTTTGGCGCAGAGGGAGGTCCGATGGCGATATTGCGCACCACCGACGGCCAGCAGCGCCTGCCGCGCTACTTTGCGCAGGTGTTCCGCGTGTCCGGCACACTTCGCAACGGCCGGCTCGACTTCGTGCTGGCGGACGGCCGGAGGTTCCGGGTCGACGGCGCCGCTCCGGGGCCGGTCGCGGAGATTCACGTCGTCGACGACGACATCTTCGCCCGGCTGATCCGCGAAGGGGACCTCGGCTTCTGTGAGGCTTACCTGGAGGGCGGCTGGACGACACCCGACCTGCAGGCCTTCATGGACCTGATCCATGCCGACAACGAAGGGGTCTACGACGGCTTTCCGGGAATGGCGCTGGTGCGCGCCTATGAACGCGTGCGCCACCTTCTGCGGTCGAACTCGCGGGGGCAGGCCAAGCGCAACATCGCGTACCATTACGACCTCGGCAACGAGTTCTATGCGCTCTGGCTCGACCGGTCGATGACCTATTCCTCTGCGCTTTTCCAGACCGGGCAGGAAAGTCTGGAGGCGGCGCAGCGCGCCAAGTACGCCTCCATGGTGGACCGCATGGGGGTGAGCCCGGGCGACCACGTGCTGGAGATCGGCTGCGGCTGGGGCGGATTTGCCGAGTATGCGGCCGCCGAGCGGGGGCTTAAGGTGACGGGCCTGACCATCTCGCGGGCCCAACTCGACTATGCCCGGGCGCGCATCCATCGGGCGGGGCTTTCCGATCGGGTGGACCTGAAGCTGCAGGACTACCGCGACGAACGGGGCAGCTATGACGGCATCGCCTCCATCGAGATGTTCGAGGCGGTAGGAGAGAAGTACTGGCCGGTCTATTTCGACACGGTCCGCGACCGGCTGATGCCGGGCCGCAAGGCGACGCTGCAGATCATCACGCTTCAGGAGAAGCGCTTCGAGATCTACCGCAAGGGCGTGGACTTCATCCAGAAGTACATCTTTCCCGGCGGCATGCTGCCCTCGCCTTCCGCCCTGCGGGCGGAGGTCGCGCGGGCGGGGCTCACGCTCGTGGGGTCGTTCGAGTTCGGGGAGAGCTACAACCAGACACTCAGACGCTGGCACGAGACCTTCAACGACCGTTGGGACGAGATCGCGCGGCTCGGGTTTGATGCAAGATTCCAACGCATGTGGAATTTCTACCTGACCTCTTGCGCGGGCGCGTTCCGCGGCGGAAACTGCGACGTGACACAAATCACGGTATCGAGGCCAGCAGTCTAGTGCCCACAGCCGCCAAGCTTTTCGCCGGATTCGCCTTTGCGGTCCTGGCCTTCTTCACCGCGGAGATCTTCAAGCCGCACATGCCCGAGGGAACCCAGTTCGGGTACTTTTCGTTCGTGGCGTCGCTGATCGGTCTGGTCGCCGGCTGGCGGGTCATGGGGCCCGAGGCCGGGCGCGGAAACTGGGCGGCGGTGAATTCCGGCATCAAGACCTCGGCCGTCATGATCGGCCTCGCGCTTGTGATCTTCTCGACCTACGACATGTTCCTCCGCGCCTTCCGGCCAGAGTACAAGGGACCGATGGAGGCGATCGTGGCGATCTTCGAGATCGGCGTGGACTACCTCCGCGCGATGCTCGCCTGGGACGTGATCGCGGTGCTCGCGGGGGGCGGGGCGCTGGCCGGGCTGCTGTCGGAATGGGCGGCGCGGCGCTGGAAGTGACCCGGTGACGGACTTCTTCTTCTACGGGACGCTCTGCCACCCGCCGCTCGTCCGCGCGGTTCTCGGCCGCGAGGTGCGGGCGGAGCCGGCGGCGCTGCCGGGCCATGCAGTCCATGTCGCGGAACTCGGGGCATTCCCGATGATCGTTGCGGGCGGCGCCGGCGCGCCGGGCGTGCTTGTCCGCGGCCTCGGGGCCGAGGATGTCGCCCGGCTCGACTTCTACGAGGCGGGGTTCGGTTTCGACACCCGGGACATGCGGGTGGACACGGCGGCCGGCCCCGCGACCGCACGGGTCTACTTCCCGCAGCCCGGCCTCTGGCGCCCGGGCGCGCCCTGGGATCTTGCCGCCTGGGTGGCGCGATGGGGCGCGGTCGTGACGGCGGCGGCCGAGGACTTCATGGCGCAACGTGGCATCGTGGCGCCCGAGAAGCTCTGGGCGCGATACGGGATGATGCTGATACGGGCGGGCGCGCGGCTCAGGGCCGAAGCCGAGGCCGGGCAGGTGCCCATGACCCTGCGCCGGCGCGCCGCGACGGATGACGTGAGCCGCCGCCATGGGCGGCAGGTCTATGCCAACTACTTCTCGGTCGAGGAGTTCGACCTCCGCTTCCGCCATTTCGACGGCGGCATGAGCCCCGAGGTGAACCGGGGCGTCTTCGTCGCCGGCGACGCGGTCGTGGTCCTGCCCTACGATCCGGTTCGCGACCGGGTACTCCTGATCGAGCAGTTCCGCATGGGCCCTCACGGGCGGGGCGACCCGCAGCCCTGGCTGCTCGAGGCACCCGCGGGCCGCGTCGATGGCGGCGAGACGCCGGAGACGGCGGCGCGGCGCGAGGCAGAGGAGGAGGCGCGGCTGGTGCTGCGTGCGCTCGTGCCGGCACTGCACCACTACCCCTCGCCGGGCTGCGTGGCGGAGTATCTCTACACCTATGTCGGGCTCGCCGACCTTCCCGACGGGGCGGCAGGCGTCGCCGGGCTTCCGACCGAAGCGGAGGACATCCGCAGCCATCTAGTGTCCTTCGACCGGCTGATGGCGATGGTGGAGACGGGCGAGGTCAACAACGGGCCGCTCATCCTGTTGGCCTACTGGCTCGCGCGCAACCGCGCGCGGCTGCGCGCGGATGCCGGTTTGACTTGAGGTCGGACCGGTCGCGGCCTAGGAATGGGGCAGGCGACAGGAGGACCGACATGCGCATCTCGAAGGATCTTGCCGCGGCTGTTGGCAACACGCCTCTGATCCGGCTGAGGGGTCCGAGCGAACTGACGGGCTGCGAGATTCTCGGCAAGGCGGAGTTTCTCAATCCCGGGCAGTCGGTGAAGGACCGCGCCGCGCTCTACATCATCCGCGACGCGGTCGCCAAGGGAATGTTGAAACCCGGCGGCACGATCGTCGAGGGGACCGCGGGCAACACCGGCATCGGGCTCGCCCTCGTCGGCGCCTCGATGGGGTATCGGACGGTGATCGTCATCCCCGAGACACAGAGCCAGGAAAAGAAGGACATGCTGCGTCTCGCGGGTGCCGATCTGGTCCAGGTTCCGGCTGCGCCCTACAAGAATCCGAACAATTACGTTCGCTATTCCGGCCGACTTGCTGAGAAACTTGCACAAATCGAACCGAACGGAGCCATTTGGGCGAACCAGTTCGACAACGTGGCGAACCGCCTCGCGCATGTGGAGACGACAGGCCCCGAAATCTGGGAACAGACCGGGGGCAGGGTGGACGGCTTCGTCTGCGCCGTAGGCTCGGGCGGCACGCTTGCCGGCGTCGCCATGGCGCTGCAACCGAGGGGCGTCAAGGTCGCGCTGGCCGACCCCGACGGTGCGGCGCTCTTCAGCTACTACACGACGGGCGAACTGAAGGCCGAAGGCTCCTCGATCACCGAGGGGATCGGGCAGGGCCGGATCACGGCCAACCTCGAAGGCTTCACGCCGGACATGAGCTTCCGCATTCCGGACAGCGAGGCGCTGCCGATCGTCTTCGACCTCCTGGCCGAGGAAGGGCTCTGCCTCGGCGGGTCGTCCGGCATCAACGTGGCCGGCGCGATCCGCATGGCGCGGGTGATGGGACCGGGCCATACGATCGTGACGGTCCTGTGCGACTACGGCACGCGCTATCAGTCGAAGCTCTTCAACCCGGACTTCCTCAAGGCGAAGGGACTGCCTGTGCCCGGCTGGCTCGACCGCACCGCGCGCCCGCTCCCGAACGCCTTCGTCGACTGATGCGCATTCTTCGCCCCGCCCTCCTCCTTCTCGTTCTGGCGATGGCCGCCTTGGCGTGTGGCCCCGTCGGCGTCGCGCCCGCGGTCGCGCAGGACCAGGCCGTGGTCGACTATGCCGATTGGGAGACGAACGCACAGGGTGCCGAGGACGCGCTGGCGGCGGACCGGGTGAGCAGTCAGGCGCTCGAGGCGCTTCGCGCGCGTATCGTGGCCTGGCGCAGCACCTTCGCCACGGCCCAGAACGCGAATTCCGCCCAGATCGAGACGGTGAAGGCGCAGATCGCCTCGCTCGGCCCCGCGCCGACCGAGGAGAATCCGGACGCGCCCGAGATCGCCGAGCGGCGCAAGGCGCTCAACGAGCAGCTCACCCGCCTGCAGGCGCCGGGGCTCGCGGCGGTGGAGGCCTACAGCCGGGCCGACGGCCTCATTCGGCAGATCGACGCCCGCATACGCGCGCGGCAGGCGAGCGAGTTGCTCAGGCTTTCGCCCACGCCCGCCAATCCGGCCAATTGGCCCGCAGGCCTCGCCGTGCTGACGGGCGGCGCACAAACCCTCTGGAAAGAGACCACCGAGGCCTGGAACAACCCGGCGCGCCGCACCGAACTCAAGAACAATCTCCCGGTCATCATCCTTCTGCTTGCGATCGCCGGACTCCTGCTGGTGCGCGGCCCGGATTTCATCGAGAATCGGTCCGTGCGGCTCCTGACGCGCGCGCGTATCCGCGGCGGAGACATCGTCGCGGCGGTCGTCTCGCTGGGCCAGGTGATCGTGCCGGTCCTCGGCATGGTTCTCTTCGTGGCGGCGGTCTTCTCGACGGGCATGACGGGCGTCCGGTCCGGTGCGCTCATCAGCGCGCTCCCCTTCGCCGCCTTCTTCTTCTTCACGCCGCGCTGGCTCGGTTCATTGCTTTTCCGGTCGGAAGGCGGGCACTGGGCGGGCCTGACCGAGCGGCCGGCAGAAGCGCGGTTCCACGTCAACATGATCGCGCTCGTGGCAGCGGCGGAGGTGTTTCGGCGTGCCTTCATCACCGAGGTGCGGCCGCCGCTGTCGATGGCGGCGCAGGCCGTCTGGGCCGCGCCGCTCGTCTGCGTCGTCGCCATATTCCTTTTCCGGCTGGGGATGATCCTGAGGCCGTCCAGGTCGGAGGTGGAACCGGGCGCGGCCGAGTTCCGCGACCGCGTGCTGCGGCTGATCGGCTCGGCCGTGGTCACCGTCTCCGTCGTTGCCCCGCTGCTGGCGATCGTGGGTTATGTCGCCGCCGCGAACGCGCTGATCTGGCCCACCGTCGCCTCGCTCGGCCTGATCGGTGTCATCGTGGTCCTGCAGCGGTTTGCGACGGACATCTACCTGGTCGCCACGCGCTCGGGCGAGGAGGGCCGGGAAGCCCTGCTTCCGGTGCTGATCGGCTTTGGCCTCATGATCCTCGCCCTGCCGGGCTTCGCGCTGATATGGGGCGCACGGACGGCCGAGCTTTCCGAGCTCTGGACACGGTTCGGCGAGGGGTTGACGATCGGCGAGACGCGCCTTTCGCCCTCGGTCCTGCTGGCATTCCTGATCATCTTCGCGATCGGCTATGCGATCACGCGCCTCGCCCAGGGGGCGCTCAGGTCGGCGATCCTGCCGCGGACAAAGCTCGACAAGGGCGTCCAGAACGCGCTGATCTCCGGCCTCGGCTATCTCGGCATCTTCCTTGCCGCGCTCATCGCGATCACCGGTGCGGGGATCGACCTCTCGGCGCTTGGCTATGTCGTCGGCGCTCTCTCGGTCGGTATCGGTTTCGGCCTCCAGAACATCGTGCAGAACTTCGTCTCCGGCATCATCCTTCTGATCGAGCGGCCGATCTCCGAAGGCGACATGATCGACGTCAACGGCCAGATGGGCGTCGTCAAGGGCATCTCGGTCCGCTCCACCTGGATCGAGACCTTCGACCGAACCGATGTGATCGTGCCGAACGCCGATCTCGTATCCGGCGTGGTGACGAACCTCACCCGCGGTAACCAGACCGGCCGGCTGATCATCCCCGTGGGCGTGGCCTACGGCAGCGACACCCGCAAGGTGGAGGCGCTGCTCCTCGAGATCGCCGAGGCTCAGCCGCTCGTGCTCATCGATCCCGAGCCGCGCGTCTTCTTCGTCGGCTTCGGGGCCGACAGCCTGAATTTCGAAATCCGCGCCATCCTATCGGACGTGAACTTCAAGATGGTGGTGCAAAGCGAGATCCTGCACCAGATCACCGAACGCTTCGTCGCCGAGGGCATCGAGATTCCCTTCGCCCAGCGCGATCTCTGGATCCGCAATCCCGAGGCGCTCAGGGGTACGGCTGGGGGTCGGCCGGAAAACGAGCAGGCCGGCCCAACGGCACCCGTGTCTCCCGTCGGGAGAGAGACGACGGCGGCGCCGGATCCCCGTCTCATCCGCAACGATCCGGTGGCAGACGAAGCCGAGGAATCCGGGGAGGTATGATGACCGTCCTGCTGTTCCGCGAAGATGCCTACCGGCGCGAGGCGCCGGGCGTGGTCGCCGGCCATACGGCCGAAGGCGGGGTCATCCTCGACCAGAGCCTCTTTTATCCGACAGGCGGCGGCCAGCCGGGCGATTCCGGCACGCTCGAATGGGAGGGAGGCCGTATCGCGATCGCCTCGGCGGTCAAGGGTGAGGCGGGGGCGGTCGTTCTCGTCCCGTCCGAACCGGCCGCGCTGCCGCCGCAGGGCGCCCATGTCCTCCAGCGGCTGGACTGGAACCGCCGCTACGCGCACATGCGCGTCCATACCGCGCTGCACCTTCTTTCGGTGGTCATTCCGCTGCCCGTCACCGGCGGCCAGGTCGGCGAGGGCAGGGGGCGGCTCGACTTCGACATGCCGCACCCGCCCGGCGACGTCGCCGCGCTCGAGGAACGGGTCAACGCGCTTGTCGGCCGTGACCTTGTCGTGAGCGCGGAGTGGATCACTGATGCCGAACTCGCCGCCAACCCGGGCCTGGTCAAGACCATGTCGGTGGCGCCGCCGATCGGGCAGGGCCGTGTGCGTCTCGTCCGGATCGGCCGCGCCGCGGAAGAAGTCGACCTGCAACCCTGCGGCGGAACCCATGTCGCGCGCACCGGCGAGATCGGCCGGGTGACGATCGGCCGGATCGAGAACAAGGGGCGCCAGAACCGACGCGTCAGCCTCATTCTCGCGACCTGAGCGCGCCGCGGCTTTTTTGTCGCCGCCCCTTGCCTTTGCGGCCCACGGGACGCTAAGTAGCGCCCCACGGAGAGGTGGCCGAGTGGTCGAAGGCGCACGCCTGGAAAGTGTGTAGGCGGGGAACCGTCTCGAGGGTTCGAATCCCTCTCTCTCCGCCACATTCAAATGCTGAATCCGACCATAGGCCCCTATCGGGGCCTTTTTTCTTTTTGTTTCAAAGGGCGTTGGCAGGGCCATCCGCCCTTCGGAGACTGGGAGCTTGACGCGGAATGGGTCTCCGAATGGCCTGCGTCTCTCTTCGAGCGCCCCTCGACGGCCACAGGGCGGCGCAAAACATCCTAGCATTTTCAATAGTTTGCCGCGATTATGGGGTCGCCCCGTTCGCGAGATGATCCGGTGACGGAGACCGACACGAAGGCTCAGGGCGGTCAGAAGGACGGCTCCGTGGCGGCCGATCGCCAGGCCGGTGCGCTGGTGCATGGGCCCGGCGACAGCAGCGAGATCCCTGCCGGAAGTCTCTGATGACAAACAGACTTCGCGCCCATAGCCTGGCGCAATGTCGAACGGGCCCTGGACGGATGAAGAGAACGACCTGATCGTCGCGGATTACTTCGCGATGCTGGCCGACGACATCTCCGGGCGCCGCTACAGCAAGGCTGAACACCGCCGCGCACTCCTCCCGCTGCTGAACGACCGGTCCGAGGGGTCCGTCGAGTTCAAGCACCAGAATATCAGCGCGGTGCTGAAGGGGCTCGGCGAGGACTGGATCCCCGGCTACAAGCCTGCGTTCAATTTTCAGATGACCTTGGTGGATGCTGTGGCGCGGTGGCTGACGCTGAACCCCGCCTGGCTCGGGCGCCAACTTGGCCTGCAACCCGCTGCGGGCCTAAGCGAGACGGCGCAGATCTGGATCGGGCCGCCGCCGACGCTGTCGAACCAGCCGCCGCCGCAAGAACTTGAGCAGATGCTGCACATCGCCCGCAAGTTCGACGTGGCGGGCCGGGACGAACGCAACCGGGCCCTCGGCCGCGCGGGCGAGGAGCGCGTGCTGGCGCATGAGCGCGCGGCCTTGCGGACCGCGGGACGGGACGATCTGGCGCGCAAGGTGCGCTGGGTGTCGGAGGAGGATGGCGACGGCGCGGGCTACGACATCGCGAGCTTCGGGCCGGACGGCCGGGCACGGCTGATCGAGGTCAAGACGACCAACGGATGGGAGCGCACGCCCTTCCACATCACCCGCAACGAACTGGCCGTGGCCGAGGAGCGTCGGTCGGAATGGCGTCTGTTCCGCCTGTGGAATTTCTCACGCGAGCCGAAGGCGTTCGAACTGCATCCGCCGCTGGACGCGCATGTCTCCCTGCGCGAACGGCTGAATGATGCGTTTCACCGCCTGATCGCCCAGGCGACGGCCGAAGTCGGCG
>NZ_JAYRTX010000066.1:0-19360 GCF_041919395.1 Albidovulum sp. | reverse complement strand
CGCCCTCCCCGGGACGCCCACGGCAGAGAACGCCGCGGCCGTGATCGCCGTCATCGCCCGCGCAGTTGCGCTCGTGATGGCCGGGGAGGCTTCGGCCGTCTGCACCGCGCCGATCCACAAGAAGGCGCTGAAGGACGGCGCCGGCTTCGCCTTTCCCGGCCACACTGAATACCTCGCCCATCTCGCGGGCGTTCCGCGCGTGGTGATGATGCTCGCCTGCGACGCGCTTCGCGTCGTGCCGGCGACGATCCATGTCCCGCTGGCCGAGGTGCCGCGGCGGCTCACGGCGGCGCTTCTGGAGGAGACGATCCGGATCACCCGCGACGGGCTCCTGCGCGACTTCGGACTCGATGAGCCGCGCCTCGCCGTGGCGGGCCTGAACCCGCACGCCGGCGAAGGCGGCGCCATGGGGGGCGAGGAGATCGCGCTCATCTCCCCCCTTCTCGATCGTCTTCGCGCCGAGGGCTTCGCCCTCGCCGGGCCGCTGCCTGCCGACACGATGTTCCACCCGGCGGCGCGTGCCCGCTACGATGCGGCCATCTGCATGTATCACGACCAGGCACTGATCCCGATCAAGACGCTCGATTTCGCGGGCGGGGTCAACGTGACGCTTGGCCTGCCCTTCGTGCGCACCTCGCCCGATCACGGCACGGCCTACGACATCGCGGGCCAGGGGCTGGCCGACCCGTCGAGCCTCGTCGCCGCGCTGCGGATCGCGCGCGAAATGGCGCGGAACCGGGCCGGGTGATGGCGACGGTGGCGCCCCCTCGCGCCCGCCGCGCCGCGTGGGCGCGCGCCGGTCGTGTCCGGCGCCCCATGGAAGGCCGGGCGCATGGCCGCGATTGACGGACTGCCGCCCTTGCGCGAGGTGATCGCGCGCCACGGGCTCGCCGCGAAGAAGGCGCTCGGGCAGAATTTCCTTCTCGACCTGAACCTGACGGCCAAGATCGCGCGTTCGGCCGGCGACCTCACGCAATCCGACGTGCTGGAGGTAGGCCCCGGCCCCGGCGGTCTCACCCGCGCGCTGCTCGCCGAAGGCGCGCGGCATGTGCTGGCCGTGGAGAAGGACGAACGCTGCCTGCCCGCGCTGGCAGAGATCGCGGCGGCCTGGCCCGGGCGGCTGGAGGTCGTGCACGGCGATGCGCTGGAGGTGGACGCGGCCGCGCGGCTCACCCCGCCGATCCGGGTGGTGGCCAACCTGCCCTACAACGTCGGGACCGAGCTTCTGACCGGCTGGCTGACCCCGCCGGTCTGGCCGCCCTTCTGGCAGAGCCTGACGCTGATGTTCCAGAAGGAGGTCGCCGAGCGGATCGTGGCCAGGCCAGGGACGAAGGCCTATGGCCGGCTTGCCCTCCTCGCGCAGTGGCGGTGCGAGGCGCGGATCGTCATGGTGCTGCCGCCCGAGGCCTTCACGCCCGCGCCCAAGGTCCACTCGGCGGTGGTGCAGCTCACCGCCCTGCCCGCGCCGCGGTTTCCGGCGGATGCGAAGGTGCTGAACCGGATCGTGGCGGCCGGGTTCAACCAACGGCGCAAGATGCTCAGGGCGAGTCTCAGGGGCGTCGCGCCGGAAATCGAGGCAAAGCTCCTCGCCGCCGGAATCGCGCCGACCGCGCGGGCCGAGGAAGTGTCTCTTGAAGCATTCTGCGCGCTCGCCCGAATCGTCGCGGCGGGCTGAGCGGGAGCTTACTCGGCCGCGTCGGCCGAAGGCTCCTTGCCCTCCGCGTCGCCGCGTTTTTCCTTGGGCTTGCGCGGCCCGCGCGGCTTCTTCGGCGGTGCGGGCGTCTCTGCGGGCGTCTCTGCGGCCGTCTGCTGCGGCGGGTCGATTGCGGGAAGCTCCGGCATCATCACGGCAGAGCGGCGATGCTCCATCCGCGCCTCGGGCGTCTCGACGAGGCCTGGGCCTTCGTCCGCCTCCTCCTCGCGCGCCGCATTGGCCGGGCGCTGTTCCGGCGCCTCGCGTTCGGCCCGGTCATCGTAGCGCGGCCGGTGCTGCTGCTGGCGGTCGCCGTTCGGCTGGCCGTGGTGGCCGTTCTGACCACCCTGACCCTGCCCACCCTGTCCCTGGCCGCCCTGTCCCTGGCCGCCATAGGCCTGGCCGCCGTTCTGTCCGCCCTCGCCCGGCTGTCCCTGGCGCATCTCGTGCTCGCGGCTCATCTCGCGCTGCGCCTCGCCGAGCATCCGTGTGTAGTGCTCGGCATGCTGGAGGAAGTTCTGCTCCGCCACGCGGTCGTTGGAGAGCTGCGCGTCGCGGGCGAGCATCAGGTACTTGTCGATGATCTGCTGCGGCGTGCCGCGGACCTTGCCCTCGGGGCCCGAGGAGTCAAAGACCCGATTGACGACGTTGCCAAGCGAGCGCTGCCGGTTCGATTTCGAACGCGAACGGGATTTGGATGATCTCATGTGTTCTTGTCTGTCCGAGCCTAAGGCTGTGGTTCCGCCCGCCCTGTCGGCCTGCGTCGCCACCGAACCGGGCGCGATCGCGGATCGAGATATTTCCGGGCAAAGCGCAGCGGGCAGTGAAATTCACCAGCCCGTCACGCGGTCTTTAATGCACGATGCGCCGCGCCTGACAAGCGGATTCTTCGAAAACAGGACCGTTCGCGCGGCCGCGTGCGGGAAACGTGCTGAAATGCCACGGGCAACTCCGGGGCGTTCCACGCCGGGGGAAAGCGCGGTCAGGCCGCGCCGCAGTCCGATCCGTCCCCGCCTTTCGCGGCGATCACGACCCGGTCGCGGCCGTCGAGGTCGCGGCGCACCTCCGGCGCGGCAAAACCCTCCGCGACGAGAAGCGCCGAGACGGCTGCCGCCTGCGTCGGCCCGATCTCGAGGATGAGCCTGCCGCCCGCCATCAGCCGCGCCCCCGCCCCCGCGGCGATGGCCCTGTGGGCGTCAAGCCCGTCGCCGCCGGGGGTAAGCGCGCCCCGAGGTTCCCAGTCGCGCACCTCCGGGGCAAGCCCCGCCATCTCGGCTTCGGCGATGTAGGGCGGGTTCGAGACAATGAGGTCGAACTTGCCCGGCACCGCCGCGAACCAGTCGGCAGCAAGGAACCGCGCCCGGCCGGAAAGCCCGAGCCGCCGGGCGTTCTCGCGCGCCACCTCCAGCGCCGCCGCGGAGACATCGGTGCCCGTGCCGGTGGCGACGGGCATCCCCGCGAGGCAGGAAAGGAGGATGCAGCCCGTCCCGGTTCCGAGATCGAGCATCTTCACGAAGGGGCGTTCCAGCGCCGCCGCGACCAGAAGCTCCGTCTCGGGGCGCGGGTCGAGCGTATCGCGGGTGACGAGGAAGCTCCGCCCGAAGAAATCGCGTGTGCCGGTGATCTGGGCGACGGGCTGGCGGGCCGCCCGGGCAGCGACGGCGGCCAAGAAGCGGGCCTCGGCCTCGGGCGGCATCTCCTCGGGCGCGACGAGCGTCACGCGGTCCGGCGCGACCCCGAGCGCATGGGCGAGAAGCCGGCGCGCATCGCCTGCGGCGCTGTCGATCCCGGCAGCCTTCAGGCGCCGGACGGCATCGGCCAGCGCCTCGGCTCCGGTCACGCCTCCATCTCCGCCAGCCGCGCCGCCTGATCATGGGCGACCAGCGCGTCGATCACCTCGCCAAGGTCTCCGCCCATGATCTGCGGCAGCGCGTAGAGCGTCAGGTTGATGCGGTGGTCGGTCATCCGGCCTTGCGGGAAGTTGTAGGTGCGGATGCGCTCCGACCGGTCGCCCGAGCCGACCTGCGCCCTGCGGTCGGCGGCGCGGGCATCGTCGGCGCGCGAGCGTTCCAGGTCATAAAGCCGGGCGCGCAGCACCGCCATCGCGTTGGCGCGGTTCTGGTGCTGCGACTTTTCCGAACTCGTGACGACGATCCCGGTGGGCAGATGGGTGATCCTGACTGCGGAATCGGTGGTGTTGACGTGCTGCCCGCCCGCGCCCGAGGATCGCATCGTGTCGATGCGGATCTCGGCGGCGGGAATGTCGATCTCCACCTCCTCGGCCTCGGGCAGGACGGCGACGGTCGCGGCCGAGGTGTGGATGCGGCCCCCGGCTTCCGTCTCGGGCACGCGCTGGACGCGGTGGACGCCGGATTCGAACTTGAGGCGCGCGAAGACCCCTTCGCCCTCGATCCGGGCGATGGCCTCCTTGACGCCGCCAAGCTCGGTCTCGGCAAGGTCGAGAAGCTCGAAGCGCCAGCCCTGAGCTTCCGCATATTTCTGGTACATCCTCAAAAGGTCACCGGCGAAGAGCGCTGCCTCCTCGCCGCCCGTCCCGGGACGGATCTCGAGGATCGCCGGCCGCGCGTCGGCGGCATCCTTCGGCAGGAGCGCGAGGCGAAGCCGCGCCTCCATCTCGGGGATGCGCGCCTTCAGCGCCGGGATCTCATCCTCGGCCAGCGCCTTCATCTCGGGGTCGGCGAGCATCGCCTCGGCCTCGGCGAGATCGGCGAGCGCCCGGCGGTATGCGGCGATTTCCGCGACGACGGGCTTGAGGTCGGAATACTCGCGGGAAAGCGCGGCGATCTCCGCTGGCCCGGCACCGGCCGAGAGCTTCGCTTCGAGGAACCCGAAGCGGCGCGTGATCTGGTCGAGCTTGTCGAGGGGCACCATGGCGCGGGTTTGGCCCTTGTCCCGGCTTCGGTCAAGGGGGAGAGCGGCCCGGAGGATTCGCGCACCCCGAGCCCCCATGGAGCGCTTGAGCGGGGAAGAAGCAGGCGCGCGGCCTGTCGGGACGGAAAACCGACGGAAGTCGGACGGGCAACCAGCTCCTAACCGACAGGCTCGTCCCGCGAAAAAAACGCACGCGGGGAATTCGATCACGGGGTTAAGGGGCGCCTAACAAGCCAAGCCATGCGTCCAGCCTTGCCCCATTCACCCCGAGGTCGTTGCGCCCGAAGCGCTGGCGGGCGTGGAGCGTCAGCACCGTCGCCGTTCCCTCGGTCCGGGTCGCGGCGGTCGTGTAGTCGGGAAAACCGAACAGGGCCGAGCGGGTCACCCAAGTGATCCGGCCCTCCTCCGGACTGCCGGCGAGCCGGGTCGTGCGCGGGGTGGCGAGCGCAATGGCGTCGAGGCGGGCAAGGGTCTCCCGCGGCGGCGTGCCGTCGAGCGTCACCGAGCGCCGTTCGCCGCCACCTGTCACCTGGCCGGGATCGACATGCCAGCGGGCCGGATCGGAGGGGGCAAGACGCACGTACGCCATGCCCCCGAGGACGATCAGCGCGAGAAGGAGCAGCGCGATCTTCACCCCTTCCGCCGTGTCCAGCCGTAGAGGCAGATGAGCTCATGCGCGACATGGGCCCCGGCGATGGCGGTGGCGCCGGTCGTGTCGTAGGCGGGCGAGACCTCGACCACGTCGCCGCCGACGAGGGTGATTCCGGCAAGGCCACGCAGGATCGCCGCCGCCTGCCAGGAGGCGAGCCCGCCCCAGACCGGGGTGCCGGTGCCCGGTGCGAAGGCCGGGTCGAGGCAGTCGATGTCGAAGCTGACATAGCAGGGCCGGTCGCCGACGATGGCGCGGACCTTCGCGGCGACCGCCGCGGGATCGCTCCGGTGCACCTCGGGCGCGTCGATGACCGAGACGCCGAGGTAATCGTCGCATTCAGTGCGGATGCCGATCTGGACGCTCGCCTTCGGCTCGACGAGCCCCGTCTTCACCGCCTTGTAGCTCATCGTGCCGTGGTCGATGCGGGAGAGGTCGTCGTCGGCCCAGAGGTCGGAATGGGCGTCGAACTGGATCAGCGCGACGGGCCCGAACTTTTCGGCATAGGCCTTGAGGATCGGGAAGGTGATGTAGTGATCGCCGCCGAGGGTGATGGTGCCCGGCCCGGCGGCGAGGATACCACGGATATGGGCGGTCAGCGTGTCGGGGAAATCGGCGACCCTGGCATAGTCGAAGGCGAGGTCGCCATAGTCCACGATGTCCATCACGTCGAGCGGCGAATAGCCCCAGCCATAGGGCGGATCGAAGGGTTGCAGGGCGCTAGCCTCGCGGATCGCGCGGGGGCCGAAGCGGGTGCCGGTGCGGTGCGTCACCGCCTGGTCGAAGGGCACGCCGGTGATGGCGAGGTCGACGCCGGTCAGGTCCTTCGAATAGCGGCGGCGCAGAAAGCTGGTGGCGCCGCCGAAGGCGTTCTCGAAGGCGAGGCCACGGCGTTCATTGCGGGTGAAGGCGAGGTCGACCTCGCGTCTTGCGTCTTCCAAAGCCATGAGAGGGCTCCGTGATGGGGTCTGGCGTCGTTCAAGCCGGAGACGCCGCCGATCCGGATGCCGCCAGCCAAGGCGTTCCGGTCCCGATTCGTCAAGAAAATTTGATCAAATCACGCGAGGGGCTGAGCCCGCTCCACCAGCCGGGCGAAGAAGCTGGCCCCGATGGGAGCCGCTTCATCATTGAAATCATAGGCAGAATGATGGAGCCCCGCGCCCATTCCCTGGCCGAGGAAAAGGTACGAGCCGGGCCGCTTTTCGAGGAGGTAGGAAAAATCCTCCGCCCCCATCTCGCGGCCACCATGCTCCTCCACCCCCGCGGCCCCGGCGACCTCGCGCGCGACCTCGGCGGCGAAGGCGGTCTTCGCGGGATCGTTGACGGTGGCCGGATAGCCCCAGTCGTAGTCGATCTTCGCCGTGACTTCATGGGCGGCAGCGATCCCTTCGACGATCTCGTGGAAGCGCCGCTTCAGGAGCGCCCGCACCTCGGGATCGAAGGAGCGGATCGTCGCCGTCAGCCGCGCCGTCCCGGGGATGATGTTCGAGGCGGTCCCGGAATGGATTTCCGTCACCGAAACAACGGCTTCCTTCAAGGGGTTCACGTTGCGGCTGACGATGGTCTGGAGGCTCGCGGCCAACGCCACCACCGCCGGAATCGGGTCGATGCAGTCGTGCGGATAGGCGCCGTGGCCACCCCGGCCGGTCAGCGTCACCCAGGCGGTGTCGACCGCCGCCATGATCGGCCCCGGCGTGGTCACGAATCGCCCCAGAGGCACCTGCGGCGTGTTGTGGATCGCATAGACATCGCCGATGCCGAAACGGTCGAGGATGCCTTCCTGCACCATGACGTTGCCGCCGCCGCCGTCCTCCTCGGCCGGCTGGAAGATCAGCGCGACGCGGCCGCGGAAGCGGCGCGTCTCGGCAAGGTACTTCGCCGCGCCAAGGAGCATGGTCGTGTGGCCGTCATGGCCGCAGGCGTGCATCACGCCGGGCACGGTGGAGGCATGCTCCGCCCCCGTCGTCTCGGCGATCGGCAGCGCGTCCATGTCGGCCCTGAGCCCGATCGTCGGCCCCTCGCCCGGGGCGCCCCCTTGGCCCTCGATGATCGCGACGATGCCCGTCGTCGCGATTCCCTCGTGGATCTCGTCCACACCGAAGGCGCGCAGCCGTTCGGCAACGAAGGCCGCGGTCTTGTGGCACGCGAAGCTGAGTTCCGGGTGCTGATGAAGGTGCCGCCGCCACGCGGTCATCTCGGGGGCGAAGTCGGCGATTCGGTTCAGGACGGGCATGTGGACTCTCACGGCGGCGTCGGGATAAGCCGCAAGAGAACCGCAAAGCCGGGAGACTTGCAATGACCCTGCACCGAGCCGCCTCCGACCGCACCGCCTCCGACCGTCTCGTCCATGACCCCGAAGCCGGGATCGAGCGGCTGGTCGAGATCATGGCGCGGCTCAGGGACCCGGAAGCCGGCTGCCCCTGGGACCTCGAGCAGGACTTCGCGACCATCGCGCCCTACACGATCGAGGAGGCCTACGAGGTCGCCGACGCGATCGAGCGGCGGGCCTGGGGCGAGCTCAGGGGCGAGCTGGGTGATCTTCTCTTCCAGGCGGTCTACCATGCGCAGATGGCGGCGGAGGCGGGGCATTTCGGCTTCGCCGACGTGGTGCGGGCGGTGTCGGACAAGATGGTGGCGCGCCATCCGCATGTCTTCGGCGACGAAAGCCGCGACAAGACGGCCGAGGACCAGACCCGCGACTGGGAGCGGATGAAAGCGGCCGAGCGGGCCGGAAGTCCGGCGAAGGGCACGCTCGACGGCGTGGCGCTCGGCTTGCCGGCGCTCACGCGGGCGGTGAAGCTGCAGAATCGCGCCGCGCGGGTGGGCTTCGACTGGCCCTCGACCACCGAGGTCGTCGACAAGATCGCCGAGGAGGCGCGCGAGCTGGCCGAGGCGCGCGACCGGCTGACCGAGGCAGAGGTCTTCGAGGAGTTCGGCGATCTCCTCTTCGTTGTCGCCAACCTAGCGCGACACCTTAAGATCGACCCGGAAACCGCCTTGCGTGCAGCGAATTCCAAGTTCACCCGCCGATTCGCCGCGATCGAGGCCGGGCTTGCGCTGCGCGGAAAGCGGCCCGAAGATTCGGACCTGGCCGAGATGGACGCGCTCTGGAACGCGGCGAAGGCGTCAGAGAGGATCGCCGCACAAGATAGATGACTTCTTCTGTCGGGTATTGACCGGGGCCGCGGTCGCGGCGATAAGGGCGGCAATAACCGACTAAAGGAGTCAACCAATGAATGCCCGTCCCTCTCTCCTCGCGCTCCTCGCCGCGACCGTTGCTGTCCCGGCGCTTGCCGAAGAGGTGAACGTCTATTCGCTGCGCCAGCCGGAACTGGTGCAGCCGCTCTTCGACCGCTTCACGGAGGAAACCGGCATCGCGGTCAACGTGGCCTTCGTCGAAAAGGGCATGGTGGAGCGGCTGGTAAGCGAGGGCGACCGCAGCCCCGCCGACCTGGTGATGACGGTGGACATCGCCCGCCTCGCCCAGGTGGTGGAGGCCGGCGTCACCCAACCGGTGGATTCCGAGGTTCTGACCGCCAATATCCCGGCCGAGTTCCGCGACCCCGGCAAGCAATGGTTCGGCCTCACCACGCGCGCCCGGATCGTCTATGCCTCGAAAGAGCGCGTCGCCGACGGCGAGGTCACGACCTACGAGGGCCTCGCCGATCCGAAATGGAAGGGCCGCATCTGCACCCGTCCGGGGACGCACGACTACAACCTCGGCCTTGCGGCGGCGATGATCGGGCACCACGGGGCGGACTACACCCGCACCTGGCTCGAGGGGCTGAAGGCCAACCTTGCCAAGAAGCCCGAGGGCAACGACCGCGGACAGGTGAAGTCGATCTGGGCCGGCGAATGCGACATCTCGCTGGGCAACACCTACTACATGGGCGAGATGCTCTCCGACCCCGAACAGGTCGAGTGGGCCAACTCGGTGCGCATCGTCTTCCCGACCTTCGAGGGGGCGGGTACGCACATGAACGTCTCGGGGGTGGCGCTGACAAAGGCGGCGCCGAACAAGGATGCCGCGTTGAAGCTGATGGAATTCCTCTCCTCCGACGAGGCCCAGAAGATCTATGCCGAGACCAACCACGAATTCCCGGTCAAGCCGGGGGTCGCCCGCTCCGCGCTGGTCGAAAGCTGGGGCGCGTTCACGCCCGACACGCTGAACCTGATGGATGTCGCGAAGCACCGCCCCGAGGCGCTGAAACTCATGGAAGAGGTGAACTTCGACGGCTGAGGCCGCTCGCGGCGGCCGTCGCACCGGAAGGAGCGCTGGGGACCTTTTCCCAGCCGGGGCCTGAAACCTTCCAGGCCCAGGTCGGAAAGCTGGAAGGCCCTGCCGCTTGCGGCGGGGCCTTCAACCTTCTGCTGCCATTACTCGGCGGCGATGGCCGGCAGGACGCCGCCCACCACCATCACCCCGTCGAGCCGCGCAAGCGCGTCGAGGTCGGCGATGTAGCGGCCGCGCAGGTCGGCAAGCTGGAGCCCGGCGAAGCCCGGGTCGCGCTCCACCTGCGGCTGGCGGGCATGGAATGCCAGAAGCCGGTCGCGCTGGCCGGGGGCGAAGCGGGCGCCCTGGCGGAGATGCCGCTGGATCATCGCGATGGCGCTGTCGGTCACGACCGGCGCCGGGGGCGGCACCTCCGTCCCGGCCAGATGGAGGCCGGGGGCGAGGAACGACAGAAGCTCGCGCGGGCCGGTGCGTTCCGAAAGCACGATCACCTCGCGGGCGCGAAGCCCGTCGC
The DNA here is from genome assembly GCF_041919395.1 of Albidovulum sp. Classification (NCBI taxonomy): domain Bacteria; kingdom Pseudomonadati; phylum Pseudomonadota; class Alphaproteobacteria; order Rhodobacterales; family Paracoccaceae; genus Albidovulum; species Albidovulum sp. Next base: position 9,378 of record NZ_JAYRTX010000066.1, on the reverse strand, counting down.
GCAGCGCCTCGACCACCTCGATCCAGCCGCCGGCGAAGGCTGCCATCGCGGGCGCATGCTCGACGAAGGGCGCCATCTCGCGTTCGAGCGCATAGCGCTCCCAGGCGCTGCGGAAAAGCCTGTCGTAGGGGCGAAGCGTGATCACCAGCCGGTCCACCGGGCGGCCGAGCGCGCGCGACATCACCTCGGCCCGCTTGCGCGCGGCGGGGTAGAAACGCCCTTGCAGCAGCGTCGCCATCCGTCCGGCGAGGTCATGTTCGGAGAGGATGAGTCCGCAGGTGCCCGCGTGACGGATCGCGCCGAGCGTCGCGGCCACCGGGGCGACGAAGGCATCGAGGTCGTCGCGGCGGTGGCGCGCGTCGGGCCAGGCGCAGTCGAAGCTTCCACCGGAAGCGCCGCCCCGCCCCGGATAGGCGAGGTCGAATCCCTCGGCCTGGATCGCGGCGCGGTTGAGGCCGAGAAATCGCTGGAAGTCTTCGGCCCCGGAAGCGTGAAGACCGGCGTGGACGAGGATCTGGGACGATTCGGTGCGCATGACGGGATCGTGGTTAAGGACGAAACCTTGGTCGCAGGAGAATATGGCCGAGGTATGTCAGCTTTTGGTTGAGCTTCGGGCGAAGGCCGCACCTCGGCTGGACAAGCGGGCCAGCCGGCGCCACTCTCCCGCCAAAGGCGGGGGCAGATCATGCGGGCGCGAAAGATCATCATCGACACCGATCCGGGGCAGGACGACGCCGTGGCGATCCTGCTCGCGCTCGCCTCGGCGGAGCTCGACGTGCTCGGGATCACCACGGTCGCGGGCAACGTACCCCTGCCGCTCACCTCGAAGAACGCCCGTGTCGTCTGCGAACTCGCGGGACGCGAGGACGTGCGTGTCTTCGCGGGCTGCGACCGGCCGATGGCGCGAAAGCTGGTGACAGCGGAATATGTCCACGGCAAGTCCGGGCTCGACGGGATCGCGCTGCCGGATCCGACTATGCCGCTGGCCGAGGGCCACGCCGTCGACTTCCTGATCGAGACGCTGCGCGAGGAAGCGCCGGGCACGGTCACGCTCTGCCCCATCGGGCCCCTGACCAATGTCGCCACTGCCTTCCTGCGCGCGCCCGACATCGTGCCGCGGGTGGCCGAGATCGTGCTGATGGGCGGGGCCTACTTCGAGGTGGGCAACGTCACGCCGGCGGCCGAGTTCAACATCTATGTCGATCCCGAAGCCGCTGACATCGTTTTCAAATCCGGCGTTCCCATCGTGGTGATGCCGCTCGACGTCACGCACAAGGCGCTGACCACGCGGGCCCGCGTCGAGGCGTTCCGCGCCCTCGGGACGCCGGTCGGCCATGCGGTGGCAAGCTGGACCGATTTCTTCGAACGCTTCGACATGGCGAAATATGGCAGCGAGGGCGCGCCGCTGCACGACCCCTGCGTCATCGCCTACCTCCTGGAGCCCGATCTTTTCACCGGCCGCCATGTGAACGTGGAGATCGAGGTGAAGGGCGAGCTCACGCTCGGCATGACCGTCGCCGACTGGTGGCGCGTCACGGGTCGGCCGGCCAACGCGATGTTCATGGGCGGCATCGATGCCGGGGGCTTCTATGCCCTTCTGACCGAGCGGCTCGCGCGACTGTGACATCCGGGCATTCCAAAGATCGCCGCCCGATCCTACATTGGTCACCGGATACGCGCCCATGACCATCGCATTCGACAACAGCTACGCCCGCCTGCCGGAGCGCTTCTTCGTGCGCCAGCCGCCCGTCGCGGTGGCCGAGCCGGGTCTTGTCGCGGTGAATCGCGGACTTGCCGAACGGCTCGGCCTCGATCCCGAGGCGCTCGCCTCGCCCGACTGGATCGCAGTCTTCGCCGGAAACCGCGTGCCAGAGGGCGCTGCCCCCCTCGCCCAGGCCTATGCCGGCCACCAGTTCGGCGGCTGGGTGCCGCAGCTTGGCGACGGCCGCGCGCTCCTTCTGGGGGAGATCGTCGCGCCGGACGGGGCGCGATTCGACCTCCAGCTCAAGGGCTCCGGCCCGACGCCCTTCTCGCGCCGCGGCGACGGGCGGGCGGGGCTGGGGCCGGTCCTGCGCGAATACATCGTTTCCGAGGCCATGGCGGCACTTGGCGTGCCGACGACACGCGCGCTCGCCGCCGTGACGACGGGCGAGGCCGTCTGGCGCGAGACGCCGATCCCCGGCGCGGTCCTCGCCCGCGTCGCGGCAAGCCATATCCGCGTCGGCACCTTCCAGTATTTCGCCGCGCGCGGGGACACAGACGCGCTGGGGCTTCTGGTCGGGCATGTGATCGCGCGCCACTACCCCGGCGCGGAGGGGCCGCTCGGCCTCCTTTCGGCGGTGACCGCGGCGCAGGCACGGCTGATCGCGAGATGGATGAGCCTCGGCTTCATCCACGGCGTGATGAACACCGACAACATGGCGGTGTCGGGCGAGACCATCGACTACGGGCCCTGCGCCTTCCTCGATGCCTACCACCCGGCGAAGGTCTTCTCCTCCATCGACCAGTTCGGCCGCTATGCCTACGGCAACCAGCCGCAGATCGCGCTCTGGAACCTCGCGCAACTGGCCTCTTGCCTCTTGCCGCTGATGGGCGAGGAAGGCCCGGCCATCGAGGCCGCGACCGAGGCGATCAACCGCTTTGCCGACCACTACCAGGCGGAATGGCTCCGGCTCTTCCGCGCCAAGATCGGGCTCGCGACGGAAGCGGAGGGCGACGCGCCGCTGGTCGCCTCGCTCCTGTCGCGCATGGCCGAGGGGCGGGCCGACTTCACCCGCACCTTCCGCGGTCTGGCTGAGCGTACGGCGGCGGCCGAATTCGCGGACCCCGGCCCTTTCGCCGGCTGGGAGGCGGAATGGCGGGCACGACTCGCGGGCGAAGCCGATCCCGTGGCGGTGATGCGCGCCGCGAACCCTGTCTACATCCCCCGCAACCATCGCGTGGAGGAGGCGATCCGGGCCGCGACCGCGGGCGATTTCGGGCCTTTCCACAGGCTGAACGCCGTGCTCGCCCGCCCTTTCGAGCGGCGCCCCGAGGCCGAGGGCTACGATGCGGCCCCCTTGCCCGGGGAAGCCGTCACCCGCACCTTCTGCGGCACCTGATCAGCGCCGCTTGCGGAAGAAGCGGCGCCTGCGATAGAGCCACCGGTTCGCCGCGATGAACTCCTTCAGCGCCAGCGTCAGCCCGCCAAGGTGCCGACCCTGCAGGAAGAGATAGCCGGCGGTCGCGCCGACGGCCGCGCCGACCGTGTCGACGATCAGGTCCCACATCGTGTCGATGAGCCCGGTCTTCTGCATGTTCAGCCCGAAGATCTGGTCCATCGCGAACTCGAATATCTCCCAGAGCGCGCCGATGGTGAGCGCGAAGCAGAAGCTCATGAAGGCCATCGCGCCCGCCGGAGCGGCGTAGCGGTCGCCTTCGAAGAGCATGAAGACGAAGAGGAACCCGATCAGACCGAAGGCAAGTGCGGAGCCGCCGTGCAGGACCACGTCCCACCACCAGAAGCGGCCGTAGAAGTCGAAGGCCTCGCCGAGGAAGATCGTCGCGAAGACGAAGACCACGATCCAGCCGAAGAATCGCGCCGGCAGGCGGATGCCGAGGCGACGCTGAGCGAGCACGGGAACCAGCGACAAGGCGAAGGTCGCCACCGAGACGAAGGCAAGCGACCAGCGCGCCTCGACCAGCGCCGCGACGAAGGCGATGGCAAGACCCGCCCAGATCGCCTGAACGACGATCGGCTGGCGGCGAAGGCGCGCGATCCACATCAATGAATCGTAGGAAGCGCCGGGTGGCGCTTCAACCCCCGGGCGCGGCGGTCTAGACATTGGCCATGCAACTGCGCCTCGCCTCCTACAACGTCCACAAGTGCCTCGGGATGGACCGCCGGCGCAGCCCCGAGCGGATCGTTTCGGTGCTGAATGCGCTCGATGCCGACATCGTGGCGCTGCAGGAGGTCGATCACCGCCTGCCGCCCCGTCCCGCAGCGCTGCCGCGCGCGCTGATCGAGCGCGAGACCGATTTCGGCGTCCTGCCCTTCGCGCCCGAGGGTCCGAGCCTTGGCTGGCACGGCCAGACCATGCTGGTGCGGCGCGGGATCGCGGTGGAGAAGGTGCGCCGGCTTCTCCTGCCGGGGCTGGAGCCGCGCGGCGCCATCCTGGCCGAGCTCGGTCCCGAATACGGCGGTCTCCGGGTCGTCGGGGCACACCTCGGGCTGATCCGCCGTTATCGGCGGATGCAGTTCGCCGCGATCCGGGCCGCGATCGGCCGCCGCGGCGACAGGCCGACCGCGATCATCGGCGATTTCAACGACTGGTCCGCGCATGGCGGGGCAGAGGCCCTCGGCCCCGCGTTCCGGCTTCATGCGCCGGGCCCGAGCTTTCCGGCAGCCCGGCCGATCGGCGCGCTCGACCGCGTGGCGATCTCCTCGGGCATCCACCTCGTCACCGCCGGGGTCCACCGCCTCGCGCCCGCGGCCCTCGCCTCGGACCACCTGCCGGTCTGGGTGGACCTCAGGGTGGAGCCGCCGGAAGCCCTTGCCTGACACGGCGGCGCAAGGTAAGGAGCGGGCACGGGCGGGTGTAGCTCAATGGCAGAGCAGAAGCTTCCCAAGCTTACGACGAGGGTTCGATTCCCTTCACCCGCTCCAGCTTCCCGTGATAAGGTCCCCGGGCGCCGCGAACAGGACGGCGCGCTTGCAGTGAGGACCCTTGCGATGAGGAAGTTCCTTCTGACGCTGGCCGGACTCGCCATCCTCTCAGGCCCCGCGTTCGCCAACCAATGCCCGACTCTGATGAGGAAGATCGACGCGGCGATGGCCACGACGACGGTCGACGACACCACCAAGGCGCAGGTCATGGCGCTCTATGAAAGCGGCAAGGCCGCCCATGACGCCGGCGACCACGCAAAGTCCGAGAGCGACCTCGGCGAGGCGCTGAAGCTTCTCGGCATGTGAGCCGCCACACAGGACCGGCAGAGGGCGGCCCCGGCCGCCCTTTCCTTTGCCGCCCCTCTGCGCTATCGGGCAAGAGCAGCAAGGAGGCTCCCCATGTCCCAGATCACCCGGATCGAAACCGGAAAACGCATGTCCAATGCCGTCATCCATGACGGTATCGTTCACCTCGCCGGTGTCGTGGGCGAGCCCGGCAGCGATATCACCGGCCAGACAAAGGAGTGCCTGGCCGAGATCGACCGGCTTCTCGCGCTTGCCGGATCCGACAAGACGCGGATCCTGCGCACGCAGATCTGGCTGGCCGACATCGGCCGCGACTTCGCCGCGATGAACGCGGTCTGGGACGGCTGGGTGCCCCAGGGCCACACGCCGGCCCGCGCCACGGGCGAGGCGAAGCTCGCGGCACCCGAGTACCTCGTGGAAATCATCGTCACCGCCGCGCAGGCCTGAGGCCCCGCGTGCCCGGTCGCGGTCAGAGTGCCGCAACCATCACGCAGAGCATCTCGAACATCAGCGAGACGCCGAGCCAAGCGGTGCCTCCGCTCGGGTCGAAGGGCGGCGAGACCTCCACGAGGTCGGCGGCGACGATGTTGAGCCCGGCACATTCGCGCACGACCTGCATCGCCTGGAACGCGTTCGGCCCGCCCCATTCGGGCGTGCCTGTTCCGGGTGCGACCGAAGGGTCCACGAAGTCGATGTCATAGGACATGTAGGCGGGCGCGGAGCCGACGATCTCGCGCGCTTCGGCCATGACGTCGGGAATGCCGCGCGCGAAGAACTCCTCGATCGTGACGATCCGGATGCCATGGGCCCTGGCGAAGTCGCGGTCGGCGCTGTCGTACATCGTGCCGCGGATGCCGATCTGGATCATCCGTCTGGGGTCGAGCAACCCCTCCTCCACGGCCGACCGGAACGGGTTGCCGTGGGTCAGCACCGTGCCGCCGAAATAGGGCGGGAAGAGATCGGTGTGGCTGTCGAAATGCACCAGACCGAGAGGCGCGTCCTTGGCGAGCCCCCGCAGCACCGGAAGCGTGCAGAGGTGATCGCCACCCGCCGAAAGCGGGCGTATCCCCTTCGCCTTCAGCCCGGCGAAGTGGCGCTCGAACCGGGCGAGCGTGTCGGCGCCATCGACCGGGTTCGGGCCGACGTCGCCGAGATCGGCGCAGTTGGCCGCCGCGAAGGGCCGCAGGCCCGTCACCGGATGCTGCGCCCGGATCATCGAGGAATAGTCGCGCAGCTGCCGCGGCGCATGGCGGGGCCCCGGGCGGTTCGACACGCCACCATCCCAGGGAAGCCCGACAAGCCCGATCTGAACGTCGGCTTCGCGCGGATGGCCCGGGGTCACATGCGGCAGGCGCATGAAGGTGGCGATGCCCGCGAAGCGCGGCAGGTCCATGCCCGAAATCGGTTGAAAGAACGTATCGGCCATCGTGCCCTCCCTGTTGTCGCAGCGACCATTGCAGCACCGCCGGGCGAGGTAAAGCCCCCGCGCCGGAAGCCTCGCGAATTGCCGGAAAAGGTGAAATCTGCTATGAGAGGCGCGCTGGTCCGGTCGCGGGACCGCGCCCCGGGCCAGAGGTCGAAAGAGATTAAGACCAACCAAGCGGGGTATCACCATGGAAAGCCTTCTGACGGTGACGAGTGGTCTGGTGACGGCAGTCAGCCTTGTCGCCGCCTCTGCCGCGTTTGCGGACGATGCCGACCTTATCAAGAGCGCCGAGTCCGCCGCGCCGGCGGCGGTGTCGGCCGGCGCGACGATCTACGCCGCGGACGCATCCGGCGCGATGCGGACGCTGCGCGAAGGGACCAACGGGTTCTGGTGCATGCCCGACAATCCCGCCACTCCGGGACCGGACCCGATGTGCGGCGATGCGAACTCAATGGAATGGGCCATGGCCTGGATCGGCAAGACGGAGCCGCCCAAGGGCAAGGTCGGCTTCATGTACATGCTGGCCGGCGGCACCGACGCCAGCAACACCGACCCCTATGCGACCGCACCGTCCGAAGGCAACAACTGGGTGCAGACCGGCCCGCACGTCATGGTCGTGAACGCCATGGACGTGATGGCCGGCTATCCCGAGGACGCCGCGCCCGACACCTCGCGGCCCTACGTCATGTGGGCGGGGACACCCTATGCCCACCTGATGATTCCGGTCGAATAGCGCGGTCGTAAGCCCGGTGCCGGCTCCGCCGCCGTCCGCAGCGCACCGGCGCGGCGGCGGAGATTGGGCCGCGACGAGATGATCACCGGCCTCTGGCGCGGCCCGGCCTATGCCTCCAGCTCGGCGTCCCAGTAAAGGAAATCGGCCCAGCTCTGGTGCAGGTGGTTCGGCGGGAACCGCCGGCCCGCGCGCTGCATCTCCTCGGCCGAGGGCTGGTGCGGCGGCCGCCGCAGCGAAAGACCCGACTGCTTCAGCGACTTGTTGGCCTTCCGGAGGTTGCAGGGCGAACAGGCGGCCACCACGTTGTCCCAGCTCGTCACGCCGCCGCGCGAGCGCGGGACCACATGATCGAAGGTCAGGTCGCCCTTCGAACCGCAGTACTGGCAACAGAACTCGTCCCTCAGAAAAAGATTGAAGCGCGTGAAGGCCACGCGCTTCTGGGGTTTCACATAGTCCTTCAGCACCACGACCGAAGGTATTCGGATCGCCGCCCGTTGCGACCGCACCACCGCGTCATATTCCGCGACGATGGTGACGCGGTCGAGGACAGCCGCCTTTATCGCCTCCTGCCAGGGCCAGAGCGAGAGCGGGTAGTAGGAGAGCGGACGGAAGTCGGCGTTCAGCACCAGCGCGGGATAGCGCCTCAAAGCCGAAGGCTCGCGGACGAAGCTCGTCCTGAATTCGTCGTCGTGAACCCTGTCCAGCATGGGTGACTCCGTTCTCGCCCCGTCTGCCTGCCGCGGCCCCGGGGCGGGAGCACCCGCCCCAGCTTGCGCAAAACTATATCTGGCGTATCGCCACTGGCAAGACCCGCTATTTGCGGTAGGCTCCTATCGCGGCAAAGTGACAGGGGAATGACGATGGACGCTCCGCCGATCCTCGGGACGCTCGAAAGCGCGCTCTACGCCGGCGACCTCGCGGCAGCGGAGGCGTTCTACGCCGGCACGCTCGGACTTGCGGTCGTGGTCCGCCAGCCCGGCCGGCATGTCTTCTTCCGCGTCGGCGCCTCGATCCTTCTGGTCTTCGATCCCTCGGCGACCGAACGCCCGGCCGCGCCCGGCGCGCGCCTGCCCGTTCCGCCGCACGGGGCGCGGGGGCCAGGGCACTACTGCCTCTCCGTCGCCGCCGAGGCGCTCGACGCCTGGCGCGCGCACCTTGAGGCCGCGGGGGTGGCCATCGAGGCCGACTTCCGCTGGCCGGGCGGCGCGCGGTCGATCTATGTCCGCGATCCGGCCGGCAACTCTGTCGAGTTCGCAGAGCCCGCGCTCTGGGGCTGAGCCGTCAGCCGGGAAGCTTGTCCGTCAGGAAGGCGAGAGCCACCGAAAGGCCGTCCGGGGCGATGCCGTGACCGGTGCCCTTCATCACATGGCCATAGGTCTCGAACCCTGCTTCAGTCAGCGCGCGGCCGGCGTTCGCCATTTCGGCGAAGGGCACCATCTGGTCCTGATCGCCGTGCAGAAGCAGGACGGGCGGCTTCGACAGCGCCTCGGCGGAAAGCAGGTCGGGCCGAAGCAGACGGCCCGAAAACGCCACGATCCCCGCCACGGGCTCCGGCCGGCGCGGCAGGACATGGAGCGCCATCATCGTACCTTGCGAGAACCCGACCACGGCCAGCCGGTCCGGGGTCAGTCCCTCGGCATCGAGCTGCGCGTCAAGGAAGGCGTCGAGGTCCGCCGACGACCGCGCCAGGCCCTCGGCCGCCGCCGCCTCGGAGGAGCCGTCGAGCCAGGGGATCGGGAACCATTGCCGCCCGAAGGGGTTGCCCGCGCAGGGCTCGGGCGCGTCGGGGGCAACGAAGACCGTGTCCGGCAGGTGGGGCCCGAGCGGATCGGCAAGGCCAAGCAGGTCTGCCCCGTCGGCGCCGTAGCCGTGCAGGAAGATGACGAGCGACCGCGCCTCGCCCGATTGCGCCGCCTTCCGTCCGAATCTGAGCTCGCGTGTCACCTGATCCCCTCGCGCTTGCGTCTGAGCCGGTAGTAGGCCCAGAGCGCACGCGCCGCAACCGCCCGCCACGGCCGCCAGTCCTCGGCCATCGCGCGCAGAGCCGGCTCGGTGGGGCGCTCCGGCAGGTCGAAGATCATCCGCGCCGCCTCCTGCAAGGCCAGATCGCCCGGCGCGAAGACATCTGCCCGGCCGAGCGAGATCAGTGCATAGACCTCGGCCGTCCAGCGTCCGATGCCGGGAAGGGCGACGAGGGTGGCGATCACCACATCGTCGGGCGCGGCGCGGAGGCCGTGGTAGTCCAGTCCGGCGCGGGCGAGCGCCTGG
>NZ_JAYRTX010000065.1:0-19604 GCF_041919395.1 Albidovulum sp. | reverse complement strand
GCCCCGGCCGAGGACAAGGCGGGGCGCAGGATCGTCATGGCGCATCCGGCCTACGACCAGTGCATCAAGGCGAGCCATCTCTTCAACCTGCTCGACGCGCGCGGCGTGATCTCGGTGACCGAACGGCAGGCCTATATCGGCCGCGTCCGCGGGCTGGCGAAGCAATGCGCCGATGCCTTCGTGGCGACCGAGGCCGGTGGCGGGGTGGCTTCGTGAATGGCAAGCTCGTCGCGGGGTTCATCGTGCTGACCGCACTCGTCGCCGGCGCGGCGATCTACTACCTGCAGGAATATGCCTATTACCGGACGGTGGAGCCGGCCTCGGCCGAGGCGGTCATCCGTCTGACCGACCTTTCGGGCGCGGTGGAGCCGATGCTGGCGGAGGGGTTCGAGGGGATCGACGCGGACAGCTCGCCCCTGCGCTTCCGCGGCTGTTTCCGCACCCCGATGACGCTCGCGATGTTGAGCGAAACCTACGTTGCCTACGAAACGCCCACGCCGCTGATCGGGCCGAACTGGTTTTCCTGCTTCGATGCCAAGGCTCTGGGCGCCGATCTTGAGACGGGAACGGCGCTCGCCTTCCTGTCCGAGAAGAACATTCACCCCGGCGTGGACCGGGTCGTCGCCGTCTACCCCGACGGCCGGGCCTTTGCCTGGCATCAGCCGAACGAAACGCTGGAGAAGTGAATGCCCGATCTTCTGATTGAACTCTTCTCCGAGGAAATCCCGGCGCGGATGCAGGGACGGGCGCGGGAGGACCTGAAGCGGCTCGTCACCGACGGGCTCGTCGAGGCGGGGCTGACCTATTCCGGGGCGCACGCGCTTTCGACCCCACGCCGGCTCACGCTGGCACTGGAGGGGTTGACGGCCGAAAGCAGGCCCGTGCGCGAGGAACGCAAGGGCCCCGCCGTGGGCGCGCCCGACGCCGCGGTGCAGGGCTTCCTCCGTTCGACCGGGATGATGCTGGAGCAGCTCGAGGTGCGCGAGGGGGCCAAGGGCAAGACCTGGTTCGCCGTGATCGAGCGGCCGGGGCGGAGCGCGAGGGCGATCGTGGCCGAGGTGCTTGAGGCGACGATCCGCAATTTTCCCTGGCCGAAGTCGATGCGCTGGGGGGCGGGGAGCCTGCGCTGGGTGCGGCCCCTGCATTCGATCCTCTGTGTGCTGAGCGACGAGCACGGGGCCGAGGTGGTGCCGCTCGACGTGGACGGCATCCGCGCGGGCAACGTCACGCGCGGCCACCGTTTCCTCGCGCCGGATGCGTTTTCCGTAACCGGGTTCGAGGATTACGCGGCGAAGCTGAAGCGCGCCTTCGTCATGCTCGACCCGGCCGAGCGCGCCGAGCACATCTGGCACGACGCCCAGAATGCCGCCTTCGCCGCCGGGCTTGAGGTGGTCGAGGACAAGGGCCTGCTGGCCGAGGTCGCGGGGCTTGTCGAATGGCCCGTGGTGCTGCTGGGCCGGATCGGCGCGGAGTTTCTCGGCCTGCCGCCCGAGGTGCTGCAGACCTCGATGCGCGAACATCAGAAGTTCTTCTCGGCCAGGAACCCGAAGACCGGCCGGATCGAGGGCTTCGTGACCGTGGCGAACACCGAGGCGGCCGACCACGGTGCGACGATCCTCAAGGGCAACCAGAAGGTGCTCTCGGCGCGGCTCTCGGATGCCAAGTTCTTCTGGGAGAACGACCTGCGGACGGTTGCTCAGGAGGGGATGGAGGGCATGGCCGAGGGGCTGGCCAATGTGACCTTCCACAACAAGCTCGGGAGCCAGAAGGACCGCATCGACCGGATCGAGGCGCTTGCTCGCGAGATCGCGCCGCTGGTCGGCGCCAAGCCCGACCTTGCCGCCGAAGCCGCGCGGATCGCCAAGGCCGACCTGCAATCCGCGATGGTGGGTGAGTTCCCGGAGCTTCAGGGCACGATGGGGGTCTATTACGCCCGCGCCGCCGGCCTGCCCGACGCCGTGGCCAATGCCTGCAAGGCGCATTACCAGCCGCTCGGCCCCTCCGACGACGTGCCGACCGAGCCGGTTTCGGTCGTCGTCGCGCTCGCCGACAAGATCGACACGCTGACCGGGTTCTGGGCGATCGACGAGAAGCCGACCGGGAGCAAGGACCCGTTCGCGCTGAGACGGGCGGCGTTGGGGGTGATTAGGTTGGTGTTGGGGAATGCCATCCGTCTTGCGTTGATGGATGACGTATTAATCCCCGCCAATTCAAGCTTCGCAGAACTCCCGTTGCTTGAGAACACCAACCGGCAGATCGACAAGCTGAACGATCTAATCGACGCGGGGTTTCCGCAGCAAGCAGCCGACCGGGCATACGCGGCAATCGGAAGAGCGCACGAGAAAGCTAAGCAGCGTTCGCTGACAGATGACGAGATTGAGCGTTCGCTTCTTCGCCTTGCCGACCTCCTCGCCTTCTTCCACGACCGCCTCAAGGTCCATCTCCGCGATCAGGGCATCCGCCACGATGTCATCGACGCCTGCCTCGCCATGCCGGGGAACGACGACCTCACCCTCCTCGTCAAACGCGCCGAGGCGCTCGCGGCCTTCCTCAAGACCGATGACGGCGAGAACCTCCTCCAGGGCTTCAAGCGCGCCAACAACATCCTGACCCAGGCCGAGGAAAAGGACGGCGTCGAATACTCCTTCGGCGCCGACCCGAAATTCGCCGAGGACGAGACCGAACGCACACTCTTCGCCGCGCTCGACGCCGCCGAATCCGCCATCGCCCCGGCGATGCAGGCCGAGGACTTCGCCGCCGCCATGTCGGCGATGGCCGCGCTCCGCGCGCCCATCGACGCCTTCTTCGAGGCGGTGCAGGTGAATACCGACAATCAGGTCGTCCGCCGCAACCGGCTGAACCTGCTCAGCCGCATCCGCACGATCTGCCTTTCCGTAGCGGACCTGACGAAGCTGGAGGGCTGAGGCGCACTGCCCTTCGCGCTCTATCCTTCGGCCGTGAACTGCGCCGCCGCGACCTGCCAGCCTTCCGGTCCCTCGACCAGCACCGCCGCGAGGATCGCGCCGACGCGCCCCGCGTCCGTCCCGTCGGCATTGAGGATCCCCGAGAGCACGTAGCGCTGCATCACGTGCGCGACGCCGGGCGCCAGCGTCCGCGCCTTCGTCCGCCCCGTCACCAGCTTCGCCCGTGCGAAGGCACCGGCCATCTCGCCCGCCACCGCCTCCGCGATCGCCTTCCGGCCCTCGGCCCAATGCCCCGTCAGGGTGAGGAAGTCGGCGTCCCCGGCAAAGAGTGCGGCCATGGCGCGGGCATCGCGCGCCGCCCAGGCGTCGGCGAAGGCGCGGGCGAAGAGCGCGGGGTCGGGCAGGGTCACTGGTTCACCTCCACGACCTTGCCGGGGTTGAGGATGCCATCGGGGTCGAGCGCGCGCTTGATCCGCGCCATGACCTCCCAGGCGTCGCCATGCTCCAGCGCCATCAGGTCCTTCTTGCCCATGCCCACGCCATGTTCCCCGGTGATGGTGCCGCCGAGCCGCAGCGCGCGTTCGGCCATGCGGCGGGCGAACGCCTTGGCGGTCTTCAGTTCGGCCGCGTTGCCGCGCTCGATCAGGAGGACGGCGTGGAAATTGCCGTCGCCGACATGGCCGACGATCGGGCCCGGGATCCCCGACGCGGCGATGTCGGCGCGGGTCTCCCGCACCGCCTCTGCCAGCCGCGAGATCGGCACGCACATGTCGGTGACGAGTCCGATGGAGCCGGGACGGAAGGCGATGGAGGCGCGATAGGCGCCGTGGCGCATCCTCCACAGCGCGGTGCGGGCCTCGGGCGTGGTCGCCCAGTCGAAATGCCCGCCGCCCATCTCGGCCACGACCTCGCCGAAGCGGCGCGCGTCTTCCTCGACCGAGCTCTCCGAGCCGTGGAACTCGACCATGAGCTGCGGCTTTTCCGGCAGCGCCGTGCCGTTCGCCTTGTTGAAGATCGCGGCGGTGGTCTCGTCGACGAACTCGATCCGCGCCATGGGAATGCCCATCTGGATCGTGGCGATGACGGTCTGCACCGCCGCTTCGAAGTCGTCGAAGGCACAGACGGCGGCCGAGATCGCCTCGGGCTGGCCGTGAAGGCGGAGCGTCAGTTCGGTGATGATGCCGAGCGTGCCTTCCGAGCCGACGAAGAGGCCGGTCAGGTCGTACCCCGCCGAGGACTTCCTCGCGCCCGAGCCGGTGCGGATCACCCGGCCGTCGGCGAGGACGACCTCAAGCGCCATCACGTTGTCCCGCATCGTCCCGTAGCGGACCGCCGTGGTGCCCGAGGCGCGGGTGGCGGCCATGCCGCCGAGCGAGGCATTGGCTCCGGGGTCGACCGGGAACATGAGGCCCGTGGCGCGCAGTTCGGCATTGAGCGCCTCGCGGGTGACGCCCGGCTGGACCACGGCCTGCATGTCCTCGGCGCGGATGGCGAGCACCCGGTTCATCCGGCCGAGGTCGAGCGAGACGCCGCCCCGGATGGCGAGCGCATGGCCTTCGAGCGCGGTTCCGGTGCCCCAGGCCGTCACCGGGCAGCCGTGTCGCGCGCTGGTCGCGACGATCCGCGCGACCTCCTCCGTCGTCTCCGGATAGGCGACGGCGTCGGGCGGGGCTTCGGGAAACCAGGCCTCGCTCTGCCCGTGGGCGGCGCGTTCGGCCTTGGAGCGCGACAGGCGATCCCCTAAGAAGGAGGCGAGTTCGGCGAGCGCCGCGTCATGGGGCATTTCGGTCCTCGGGCTGGTGGCGCGGCGACCCTAGGCGAAGCGGGCAGCCCGGGGAAGCCCGGCAAGGTCACGTCCCGCGGAAATCTGCCGGGTGACGGAACGCGACGAGACCACAGACAGGCGCGCACCCTCCCCAAGCGCCGGACCGGATCGGAAGGAACCCTCGACGATGCGTTGGAGCGATCTGGGCGGGGTCCGTTTCTGGGCGATCGCGCTTGCCGTCGGGCTTGCGGCCGGGACGGCGGCCCTCGGGTTCCGTCTCGGCATCACGACCCTGCAAACCGTGCTCTACGGCACCGACGACATGATGCTCGCGACGGTCGCGGGCCGCCTGCCGTGGTGGTGGGTGCTTGCCATTCCGATCCTCGGCGGACTGGTCGTCGGCCTGATTCTCGACCGCTTCACCCCCGATGCGCGGGTGCGCGCCGTTGCCGACGTGATCGGGGGCGCGGCGCTCGATCGCGGGCGCGTCGAGGGCCGGGCGGGGCTCGCTTCGGCCGCCGCCTCGCTGATCACGCTCGGCTCGGGCGGGTCGTCGGGGCGCGAGGGCCCGGTAGTCCACCTTGCCGCCATCATCTCGTCCTGGGTGTCCGACCGGATCGGCGCTGACGGCATCACCGGGCGCGACCTTCTGGGCTGCGCGGTGGCAGCGGCAGTCTCGGCCAGCTTCAACGCGCCCATTGCCGGAGCGATCTTCGCGCAAGAGGTGGTCCTGCGCCATTTCGCCCTGCGGTCCTTCGCGCCCATCGCCATCGCATCGGTCGCAGGGACGGTCATCAACCGTCTGCATTACGGCGACATCACGGAGTTCCACCTGCGGGACGGGGGCGGTCTGTCCTTCTACGGCGAACTCCCGGCCTTTCTCCTGCTCGGAACTATTTCCGGCCTCGTCGCCGTCGCGCTGATGCGCGCGGTCCTCCGCGCGGACGACCTGGGAGACCGGATCCAGAGTGCGACTGGCATTCCGCGCTGGCTGCGGCCGACGCTGGCCGGGGCGCTCCTGGGCGCGATCGCCATTCCCTTCCCCCACATCATCGGCGTCGGCTACGAGACCACCTCGGCCGCACTGACGGGACGCATCGGGCTTGGCGCCGCCATCGTCTACACGGTGGTCAAGATCATCGCCGTCGCGATCACGATGGGTGGCCGGATGGGCGGCGGCATGTTCTCGCCCGCGCTCGTCGTCGGCTCCCTCACCGGGCTCGCATTCGGGATAATCGCCACCGGTTTCGCACCTGCGGTCTCCGGTGGAGCGACGATCTACGCGCTCGCCGGCATGGGTGCGGTGGCCGCCGCCGTTTTCGGCGCGCCGATCTCGACGACGCTCATCGTCTTCGAACTGACAGGCGACTGGGAAACCGGCATTGCCGTCATGACGGCCGTTTCGATCTCGACCGCGCTTGCCTCGCGGCTGGTGGAACGGTCCTTCTTCCTCACGCAGCTCGCGCGGCGGGGCATCCAGCTTGCCGCGGGGCCGCAGGTCTACCTCGGCACGACGATCCGGCTCGCAGAGATTCTGCGGTCCATGGAACATCCCGCCGCCGCGCCAGAGGATGCCTGCCGGGCCATGATGGAGAGGGGCCTCGTTCTCGGCGAGGTCCAGGTGCTGGAAACGGCGCTGAGGTTGTTCGAGGAAACCGGCGCCGATTTCATTCCGGTCACGCGGCCGGGCGACGGCGGGGCGCCCGTGCTCGCGGGCGCCGTATTCCAGACCGACGTGCTCAGAGCCTACGCACGCGCGCTTGCCGAGACGGCGGCCGAGGAACACCGCTGACACGCAGCGGCGCGGCGCGGGGGACGCACGACGGACGGTTTCAGATCCGTTCGAGCGTCACCTTGTCGGCGTAGAACGCGATGTGGCCGGTCAGTGCCCCCGCGCCGTTGGCGGGCGTTTCGTAGCTCCAGGCGACATCGGGGACCGGACCGCTTTTCGTCACCAGCGTGAAATAGCGCGCCTCGCCCTTGTGGGGGCAGGCAGTGCGGGTGCGGCTTTCGTCGAGGAGCGCCATGGCGATGTCCTCGCGCGGGATGTAGAGGACAGGAGGATAGCCGCCCTCCGTCACTTCCAGGGCGCGCGAGGTCTCGCCGATCACCGCGCCGCCGGCGCGGATGACCCAGGCCCCCTCTGCGGGGTGAATCTCGAGGCGGGTCGGCATCGTTTCTTTCCTTCTGCTCGGTTCGGCAAGTATCGCCGCGGAAGGCAAAGGGAATGTGTCAGACGGGCGCCGTCGCCGCCGCGAGCCAGGCGCGCGCTGCGTCGGAAACGCGCGGACCGATCCGCGCCGAGACTTCGGCGTGGTAGGCGTCGAGCCAGCCGCGTTCGGCCGGGGTCAGCGCCGCGGCGTCGATCAGCCGGCGGTCGATCGGCGCCCAGGTCAGGTTGCGGAACCGCAGCATCTGCCGGTGCGTATCGCCGCCGGGCAGGGGCGGCGCCTCCTCCACGAGGATGAGGTTCTCGATCCTTATGCCGAAGGCGCCTTCACGGTAGTAGCCGGGCTCGTTCGAGAGGATCATGCCCGGCTCGAAGGGCACGTCGCCGGTGCGCGACAGCCGCTGCGGCCCTTCGTGGACGGAAAGGTAGCAGCCGACGCCATGGCCGGTGCCGTGGTCGTAATCCTGCCCGGCGAGCCAGAGCGCCTGGCGGGCGATGCTGTCGAGATGCGCCCCCGCGATCCCCTTCGGCCACCTCAGCTGCGAGATGGCGATCATCCCCTGAAGCACGCGGGTGAAGGCAGCCCTCGCGTCGGGGTCCACCGTGTCGCCCACGGCAACCGTGCGGGTGATGTCGGTGGTGCCGTCGAGGTACTGGCCGCCCGAGTCGATCACGACGACCTCGCCGGGACGGAGCGGCCGGTTCGTCGCGCGCGTCACGCGGTAGTGGATCACCGCGCCGTTGGGTCCGGTGCCGCAGATCGTCTCGAAGCTGATCTCCTGAAGCGCGTTCGTCGCGCGGCGGAAACCTTCGAGCCGCTGCACCACGTCGATCTCCGTCAGTCCGCCCTTCGGCGCCTCGGCGTCGAGCCAGGCGAGGAACTCGACCATCGCCGCGCCGTCCCTGAGATGTGCGGCTTCCATCCCCGCGATCTCGGCGGGGTTCTTCGTCGCTTTCGGCAGGAGGCAGGGGTCAGGCGCCGCCTGGACGGCGATGCCCGCCTCTTCGAGTTCGCGCGCGACGGCGAGAGGAGCGGTGCGGTCGTCCACCCGGACGGGACCCTTGAGGGTCCGGAGCGCCGGGACGAAGGCGGTGGGGGGACGGAGGGTGACGTCGGGGCCGAGGTGGTCGCGCACCGCGTCCGAAAGCTTTTCGGGCGCGATGAAGAGCGTCACCTGTCCGCTGTGGCGCAGGACTGCGAAGGCCTGCACGACGGGATTCCGCTCGATGTCGCTGCCGCGGATGTTGAGAAGCCACGAGATCGAGTCGGGCAACGTCAGCACCGCCGCCGACTGGCCTGTCTTCGCCAATTCGGCACCGATCCGCACGCGCTTGTCGGCCGCCGTTTCGCCCGCGAATTCCAGGGGCTGGATGCGCACGGGACCGAGCGGCGGAGCGGGGCGGTCGGTCCATATGCGGTCTACCGGGTTCGCGGCGGGGCAAAGCTCCACCCCGCTGCCGTCGAGCGCGGAGCGAAGGTCAGCGATCTCCTTCGCGGTGTGGAGCCAGGGATCGAATCCGACGCGCCCGCCCTGCGGCATTTCGCGGCGGAGCCATTCGGCGGGCTTCGTCTCGGGCCAGTTCACCGGCGTGAAGGCCGCAAGATCCACCTCCGCCTTCACCTGCGTGCGATAGCGCCCGTCCACGAAGACGCCGGCGAGCCCGGGCAGAACGATGGCGAAACCGGCCGATCCGGTGAAGCCGGTGAGCCACCCGAGCCGACGGTCGGCGGACGCCACGTATTCGCCCTGATGGGCATCGGCGCGCGGCACGATGAACCCGTCGAGCCCCATGCGGGCCAGTTCCTCCCTGAGCGCCGCGAGCCGCGGCGGCCCCTGATCCGGGCGGGAGGTGGTCTCGAAGCTCTGGAACATGCCGGGTCTCGCCTTTTCCGGCGGCCGGAAACGCCGCCGCCCGACCGGTTTAGCCGAGCAAGACCACGCAGGTAAACGGATTTCCGGGGACGGGGCCCGCGCCACCCCGACGGACGGCGCGGGCCGGCGGTCAGTTCGACGCGTGGTCGGCATGTCCCTGGTGGTGTGCGCAGGTGGCCATCGGGTTGAACGGGGCGAAGACCCCGTTGGGATTGTCGCGGTGCACCCAGACGTGGCGGTCGTAATGCGGCGCGAAGTTGTGCGCCTCGTCGAGCGCCGTCGAGGGGTCGTCCTCCATCCGGTCGTATGGGACGCCGTGGAAGCGCGGCGGCTCGGTATTGCCCGCAGCCTCCCACGCGGCCTTGAAGACGAGGTTCTCCACCCCGATGAGCGCGAGCGACCCGTCCTCCTGCGGTTCGTAGAGCAGGACGGCCGGCTGGCGGAAGTCGGTGTGGGTTCCGTTGCCGTCGACGCGCGGATTGGGCGGTGCCGAGATGCCGAGAAGGTCGGGGCGGAAATAGTGGATGCCCATCGCGCCCTCCGCCTCCGGCCGGCCCATCATCGTCGCGACCTCGCAATGGTCGCCGGGGTCGCGGATGTAGCCCTCGGCAAGGGCCACGTTCACGTCGGCGAAGCGAAGCGTGGCCTCGCGCACCTCCTGAAGCGTGGGTTCGCCGGGTGCGGGGGTGGCGGTCTCTCCGGCCTGGGCCGGGAAGATGGCGAAGGCGGCAACGGTCGCGGTGATCATAACGGTATTTTTCATGTGCATTTTCAATCTCCTATGAAATAGAGGACAGTCTGACCGGTAACGAGCAAGCAATCGGAAAAACGCGGGATGGCGGGTCGTCGGGACGGCTCCGCCGGGGCACGGCAACACGAAAAAATTTGGAACCGGTCCTGCAAATCACACCGCGCCCGAGGCGTGTTCAAATTGGTTGCGCGCTCATGTGCATTCAAATGTCACTGGTTGTCAATATTGAATGCACATGATAGTGTAATGAATATGAAGCGGACCTATGCATTGGGAAAACGCGCCGAGCAGCAGGCGCAGACCCGCCAGCGCATCGTCGAGGCGGCGGTTGACCTTCACGGCACGGTCGGCCCCGCCCAGACGACGGTGACGATGATCGCCGAGCGGGCAGGGGTGCAGCGGCACACGTTCTACAAGCACTTCCCGGACGAGCGCAGCCTGTTGATGGCCTGTTCCGGCCTGGCGGCCGAGCGTGATCCGATGCCCGAGGCCGAGCCCTGGCGCGCGATCGAGGACCGCGAGGAACGGCTCCGGACCGCGCTTTCGGAGGTCTATGCCTGGTACGGGCGCAACGCCGGGCTCATGTCTTGCGTCACGCGAGATGCGCAGAGCCACGCGCCGACGCGCGAGATTGTCGAGCTGCGGCGGGGGCCGGTGGTCGCCGCCTATGCGGAGGTGCTGGGGGGCAACTGCGGCCCGCTCGGCCTCGCCGCGCTGCGGCTGGCCCTGAGCTTTCCGGGCTGGAGCACTCTCGTCGGCGAAGCCGGGCTGTCGCAGGAGGACGCCGTGAAGGTCATGGTCCGCGCAGTGCTCGCGGCCGAAGGCCCACCGGCAGCGTGACGGCCCTCAGCCGGCCTTGCGGAGGCCGAGGAACCGCGCCCTTGCCCGCGGATCGCTGTCGAAGAGACTGGCGAGCTGTTCCGTCATCGCGCCCGCGAGCTGTTCGACATCGGTGATCGTCACTGCCCGCTGGTAGTAGCGCGTCACGTCATGGCCGATGCCGATGGCGATGAGTTCCACGGCCTTGCGGCGCTCCACCATGGCGATCACGTCGCGGAGGTGCTTTTCGAGGAAGTTCGCGGGGTTGACCGACAGGGTGGAATCGTCGACCGGCGCGCCGTCCGAGATGACCATCAGGATCTTGCGCTGCTCGGGCCGGCCGAGCATCCGCCGGTGCGCCCATTCCAGCGCCTCGCCGTCGATGTTCTCCTTCAGGAGCCCCTCCTTCATCATCAGCCCAAGGTTCGGCCGCGTCCGCCGCCAGGGCGCGTCGGCCGACTTGTAGATGATGTGGCGAAGGTCGTTCAGCCGTCCGGGCTGTTGCGGCCGCCCGGCGGCGAGCCATTTCTCGCGGCTCTGCCCGCCCTTCCAGGCCCGCGTGGTGAAGCCGAGGATCTCCGCCTTCACCTGGCAGCGTTCGAGCGTGCGGGCGAGGACGTCGGCGCAGATCGCGGCGATGGAGATCGGCCGGCCGCGCATCGAGCCGGAGTTGTCGAGGAGGAGCGTCACTACGGTATCGCGGAACTCCATGTCCTTTTCGACCTTGAAGGACAGCGGTGTGGTCGGGTTTGCGACGACGCGGGCAAGCCGGCCGGCATCGAGGATGCCTTCCTCGCGGTCGAATTCCCACGAACGGTTCTGCTGCGCCTGAAGGCGGCGCTGAAGCTTGTTGGCAAGCCGGCTGACCGCGCCCTTCAGGGGTTCGAGCTGCTGGTCGAGATAGGCGCGCAGGCGCTCGAGCTCCGCCGGTTCGGCCAGATCCTCGGCCTTGATCTCCTCATCGAAATCCGTGGCATAGACGGTATAGTTCGGGTCGGCGTCGGAATGCGGCGGGGGCGGGGGCGGCTCCAGCGGGGCCTCTCCCTCGGGCATCTCGGACTCCTCGCCCTCCTCCATGTCGGCCAGTTCGTCCATCGACACCTCGGCCTGCGAGGTGTCGTCCTGCTCCTCCTGCGACTGCTCGGGGGAGGCATCGGCATCCTCCGACTGCTCCTCGCCTTCCTCGCTGTCGGGGCTTTCCTCTTCCTGCTCGGAGGCGGCGTCGTCGCCCTCGCTCTCGTCCTCCAAGTCCGGGTCGTCGCCGAGCTGGTCGCCGTAGCCGAGGTCCCTGATGACCTGCCGGGCGAGGCGGGCGAACGCGGCCTGGTCGGCAAGCACATCCTTCACGTGATCGAACGTGCCGCCCGCCTGTTGCTCCATGAAGGGCTGCCAGAGGTCCATCACGTTCTGGGCGCCGGCCGGCAGCCTGCGGCCGGTCGCGAGGTGTCGCACGAGATAGCCGGCGGCCTGCGCCAGGGGCGCGTCCTGCGCCTGGCGAATCTGGCCGTAGCCGCGCCGGTCGGCCTCGGCCCCGATCTTGGCGTCGATGTTGCCGAGCGTGCCGGGCATGTCGCGGGCGCCCACGGCCTCGCAGCGCGCCGTCTCCATCGCCTCGTAGAGGTCGCGCGCCATCTGGCCCTGCGGCATGTACTTCGCGGCGACCTTCGCATTGTGGTAACGGTGGCGCAGCGCGAAGGCATCGGCCGTGCCGCGCGCGATCAGCACCTCGTCGCGAGTCATCCGGCGGCTGACCTGCGGCAGGCGCATCGTCTCGCCCGCCATGCCCGGCGGGTCGACGGAATAGGTGACCGTCAGCTCGGGGTCGTCGGCCATGGTCTTGGTGGCCTCGGCGAGCGCCTTCTTGAACGGATCCGCGGGGTTGTCGGAAAGTTTGGTCATGTCCTGGCCGCCACTTCTTCAAGTCTCCTGCGCCCGGTCGCAAGGTCCGCAAGGACCGCGACATGGACGTCGAGCGCATCGATCACCTTATACCCCGGGTCCGGGCCGTCAAAGGCAAGGCCGAGGTCGGTGCCGCCCAGCACGATCGCCTCGGCGCCCGACTCCTCAACCATCCGCCGGCCCGCGTCGCGGAAGAGCGCGCGCTGCTCGGGTGTGCAGTGCCCCGCCACGGCCATCTCCTGATAGGCCTGGCCGATAACCTCGATCTCGTCCTCGAGCGCCACGGCCTCGGTGCGGGCAAGCTGGCCGTAGAGCTTCGTCCGCATCACCACCCGCGTGCCGAGAAGCCCGATACGCCCGATGCCTTCCCGGACGAAGAAATCGTCGAGCGGCGCAACCGCCGAAACGAGGGGGAGGGAGGAGAGGGCCGCCGTCTCGGCAAAGCAGAAATGCCCGCCGAGCGAGGTGATCGCCGCGCAGTCGCAGCCCGCCGCCTTCAGCCGGTCGATCAGCGGCGCATACTCCGCCGCCTGTTCGGCACGCCGGTCGGCAAGGTTGTTGCGGATCAGCACGTTGATGTCGGGCGTGTGGGCGATGGTGAGGTCCATCGCACCCCCCCGCCGCGCCACCTCGGCCGTAAGCCGCTGGTAGTAGACCACCGTCGCCGCAACGCCGATCCCGCCGATCAGGCCGATATGAAGGCCAGCGGCGTGCGTCATCACCTGATGCTCTGGCTCGCCGCGCTTTCGGGGAGTTCCTCGTCAAAGCAGCGCTGGTAGAACTCGGCCACGGTCTGCCGCTCGAGCTCGTCGCACTTGTTGAGGAAGGTGAGCCGGAAGGCATAGCCGATGTTGCGGAAGATCTCGGCGTTCTGGGCCCAGTTGATGACGGTCCGGGGGCTCATCACGGTGGAGAGGTCGCCGTTCATGAAGGCGGTCCGTGTCAGGTCGGCGACGGTCACCATCTGGCTGATGTGCTTGCGGCCCTTCTCGGTGTTGTAATGCGGGTTCTTGGCCAGGACGATCGCGGTTTCGGCGTCATGGGAAAGGTAGTTCAGCGTCGCCACAAGGCTCCAGCGGTCCATCTGCGCCTGGTTGATCTGCTGGACGCCGTGGTAAAGCCCGGTGGTGTCGCCAAGGCCCACGGTGTTCGATGTGGCGAAGAGCCGGAACGAGGGGTGCGGCGTGATGATCTCGTTCTGGTCGAGAAGCGTCAGCTTGCCGTCATGCTCCAGGACGCGCTGGATCACGAACATCACGTCGGCGCGGCCGGCGTCGTATTCGTCGAAGACGATGGCGACGGGATTGCGGAGCGCCCAGGGCAGGATGCCCTCGTGGAACTCGGTCACCTGCTTGCCGTCCCTGAGCTTGATCGCGTCCTTGCCGATGAGGTCGATCCGGCTGATATGGCTGTCGAGGTTCACCCGCACGCAGGGCCATTTGAGATTTGCGGCGACCTGCTCGATATGCGTCGATTTGCCGGTGCCGTGATAGCCCTGGATCATCACCCGGCGGTTGTAGGCGAAGCCCGCGAGGATGGCGAGCGTGGTGTCCGGGTCGAACTTGTAGGTCGGATCGATATCAGGCACGCGGTCGCCGCGCTCGGCGAAGCCCTTCACCTTCATCTCGGTGTCGATGCCAAAGACCTCGCGCACGGAGATCTCTTCGGTGGGTCTAGCCTGCTGGTCCAACATTCCGTCCGCCTTGACTCAGGGCCGGGCTGGGCCCGGCAGGAAGTTCTCGATTGATGGATCATATCGGCGGGGCGTGCAAGGGCAGCGGGCGACCCCGGGGCGCGCGTTTTCGACGCCGCGCCGCGCGCGGGGCGCGGCGGAACGGGCCACCCCGCCACGCACGCAACTTTTACCGCCGGGCGCGCGAAACTCTGGCATCAAGCACGACAGGCAACGGGGAGGACCGCCATGATATCGCGCCGCAAACTGATGAGCGCCGCTGCCAGCCTCGCCACGCTGGCCGCCGCCGGGCGGGCAGGTGCAGCCGAACCCTTCGAGATCGTCCGGACGGAGGCGGAATGGCGGGCGCTCCTGACTCCGGCGCAATTCGCCGTCCTGCGCGAAGCGGACACCGAGCGGCCGTTCACGAGCCCCCTCAACGAGGAAAAGCGCGCCGGTACCTTCTTCTGCGCCGGCTGTGACCTGCCGCTTTTCGCCTCCGATGCGAAGTACGACAGCGGCACCGGCTGGCCGTCCTTCTGGAAGCCGCTGCCGGGCGCGGTCGGGACCAAGGGCGACTGGAGCCTCCTCGGCCGTCGGACCGAGGTCCACTGCCGCCGTTGCGGCGGCCATCTCGGGCATGTCTTCGATGACGGGCCGGCGCCGACCGGCAAGCGCTACTGCATGAACGGGCTGGCGCTGGTCTTCCGCCCGAGCTGACTTCGCTTCCCCACTTGCCGGGGCCTTGACGGCCGCGACCGCGCGGAGGCTTGCGGCGCGCGGAAAGAATATCAATTACAAACAATGCGTTGCATTTGATCGCAGTGGTTTTCATGCCATGGCGAGTTTGTCTGCGATTTTGGTTTGTGCGGAGCTTGTCCGCGGGCCTCTGGTCGCGACGCGATGCGATCTAATTGTTGACTTAATCTGTCGTGTTTGATTTTATCCCCGACAGTTTAACTCGGGAAATGGGGTTCAGGTATGAAACATGTGTGGATGGCCACCGGGCTATTGCCCTTGCTGGCCATGCCGTCGCTCGCGGCCGAGCTTTCGCCAATCGAACAGCTGGGAAAGTCGCTTTTCTTCGACACCAACCTGTCGGTCAACCGCAACCAGGCCTGCGCCTCCTGCCATGACCCGGATACGGGATTCACCAGCCCCTTCGACGAGTTCAACGCCGCCGGCGCGGTTGTCCAAGGGTCGGTTGCGGGCCGCTTCGGCAATCGCAAGCCGCCCTCCGCAGCCTATGCGACCTTTTCGCCGATCCTGCATCACATCGACGATGACGGTGTGACCATTGTCGGCGGCGCCTTCCTCGACGGGCGCGCGACGGGCAAGAAGCTCGGTTCGGTCACGGCCGACCAGGCGCAGGGGCCGTTCCTCAATCCGGTCGAGATGGGACTGCCCCATGCGGCCTGCGTCGTGGCGCGGGTGCTGGATCCTGTCGACCCCTTCGCCTATCCAGTCGGCTACACCGATGTCTGGGGCGCCGACGCCGCCGTCGAAATCCCGGCCGAGATCACCGGCCTGTGCAACGATCCGGACGCGAAGATCGACATCGGCGACGAGGCGCTCGCCGCCAGGATCGACGGCGCCTTCGATCGCATCGCCATCTCCATCGCGACTTACGAGGCGACCGACGAGATGAACCCGTTCTCGTCGCGCTTCGACGCCTGGGTCGCCGGTACCGGCACCCTGAGCGAACAGGAACGGCGCGGCTTCGAGGTCTTCGAGGACGAGGACAAGGGCAATTGCGCCGCCTGCCACGTGCTGGCGCCGACGGGACGGGAACAGCGGGCCGTCTTCACCGACTGGACGTTCGACAATATCGGCGTGCCGCGCAACCGCGACAATCCGCAGGGGGCGGACTATGTCGATCCGGGCCTGGGGGAGTTCCTCAGGACGGACCCGGTCTACGCCGCCTACGCGGAGGACGTGATGGGCGCGCAGCAGGTGCCGACCCTGCGCAACCTCGACAAACGTCTCTCGCCGAACGCGCCGAAGGCCTACATGCACAACGGCTACTTCAAGACACTCGAAGGCGTCGTCCACTTCTACAACACCCGTGACGTGCTGCCACGCTGTGCCGATCCCTTGGCGTCGGAGGCCGAGGCATTGGCCGGAAACTGCTGGCCCGCGCCGGAGTTCGAGGCGACGATGAACAAGGACGAGCTTGGCGATCTGAAGCTCACCGCGGCCGAGGAAGCCGACCTTGTCGCCTTCCTGAAAACGCTCGACGACAGGTGAGGCATCTTGGTGGCGGAATCTGCCGCCGCCCGTTCACTCCCGGAAGTTCCGGCTGTCCTTGATCTGGTCCCAGGCCCAGACGACTTCCTGCAGCCGGTCTTCGTCGGACCGGTCGCCGCCGTTCATGTCGGGGTGGAGGTCCTTGACGAGGCTCTTGTACTGGCGCCGGATCTCCACCTTCGTCCAGCTGTCCTTCGCCTCGAGGATGTCGAGCGCGCGGCGTTCGGTCGGCGGCAGTTTCCGGCCGACCGCGCGGCCGGGGTTCTGCGTGGCGTTCGCGCCGAGAAGTTCCATCGGGTCCTCGATGCCGAGCCGCGACCAGGCGCGGTCCTCCACGGCCCTGCGGCCGAAGGGCTTGGTCTCGCGCCCCCAGAGCCGGTCCTTGTCGAGAAATTTCTGGAAGTCCTCGTCGGTCTGGCCCTGGAAGAAGTTCCATTTCAGATTGTATTCGCGCACATGGTCGCGGCAGAACCAGAAATATTCGTCGAGATGGTCGGGAGATTTCGGCGCGCGGTATTGGCCCGCCGCGGCGCAGCCGGCATGATCGCAGGCCCGCGTCGAGGTCTCGAAGGCGCCCGACATGCCGCGCTTGCCCTTCGCCCGCTTCTTCTTGTCGGACGCGGCGGATATGTCGAAACCGAAGGGGTCTGCTCTGCTCATGCTGTCGCCTCAGGCGTGGACTTTTTCGACTCGGGGGCCAGAG
Source organism: Albidovulum sp. (assembly GCF_041919395.1). NCBI lineage: Bacteria > Pseudomonadati > Pseudomonadota > Alphaproteobacteria > Rhodobacterales > Paracoccaceae > Albidovulum > Albidovulum sp. The sequence goes on along the minus strand of NZ_JAYRTX010000065.1, from coordinate 2,780 downwards.
TGTAGGGGATTTTGGGGCGCTTTGAAGGGGCGGAGGTGAAAAAATGACGGTGACCGAGGAAATCCGCGCAAGGCTCACGGCAGTCTTCGCGCCAGCGGAACTGGAGGTCGTGGACGACAGCGAACGTCACCGCGGCCACGCCGGATACCGGGAGGGCGGCGAAAGCCACTTCCGCGTGACCATCCGCGCGCCTGCCTTCGCCGCGATGGGTCGGGTGGAGCGGCACCGTGCCGTTCATGCCGCGCTGGGGCCTGACCTCGTCGGGCGGATCCACGCGCTGTCTCTCGACATCGGCGGCTAGGCGTCCTGCCTGGCTTCGGGCAGCGCCGCGCCGAGTTTCGGGGCGGCGCCGCCGTTCTCGATCTGGACGGCCGGGGCTGCGCCGCCCGTCTCGATCTGGACCGCCGGGGCCTTGCCGGCGGGCGCGTCGGCCGTCAGCAGCCGGCGCGGAGCCTCGCTTTCGCCCGCGGCAGCGGTGGCGCGGCGGAACACCAGCACCGAATGATAGACCGTCGTCCGCTTCGTCAACCCGGTGCGCTCCTCGGATGGCAGCGTATCGGCACGGACATATTCCCATCCGTCGCGCGCCAGGTCGTTCATCACCGTGGCGAGCGTCTGCGCGAAGCGGTCGGCAGGCGTCTTGGCCCCGCGCACCTTCTCGCTGCGGGCGGGGGCGGGAACCACCTTGTACTCGTACGTCTGCATCTGAGCCTCGTCTGGCAGCGCGGGACCTGAGCCCCATAGCGGATGCGCTTCCGCCGGGCAAGGGCGGGGTGCCCGAAGGCCGGCGGGGGTGCGCTCGCGGCAGGCCGGCGCGTCAGAGGCCGAGTTTCTTGGCGACGAGCTCGTTCACCGCGGCCGGATTGGCCTTGCCGCCGGTCGCTTTCAGCACCTGGCCCACGAACCAGCCGGCGAGCTTGGGGTTCGCCTTGGCCTTCTCGACCTGCACGGGGTTCTGGGCGATGATCTCCTCCACTGCCGCCTCGATCGCGGAAAGGTCGGTGACCTGCTTCATCCCGTGCTTGGCGGCAACCTCTGCGGGCTCGGCGCCGCGCTCGGTCGTCCAGAGAAGCTCGAAAAGGTCCTTGGCCATCTTGCCGGAAATCTCGCCCGAGGCGACGAGGTCGAGCACACCGCCAAGCTGCGTGGCGGAGACGGGCGAGGTCTCCACCGTCAGCCCCTCCTTGTTGAGCCGGCCGAAAAGCTCGTTGATGACCCAGTTCGCCGCCTGCTTGCCGTCGCGGCCCCTCGCCACCGCCTCGAAGAAGGCGGCATTCTCGGCCTCGGCGGTCAGCACGCCCGCGTCATATTCGGTCATGCCGTAGTCGGCGACGAAGCGCGCGCGCTTGGCATCGGGCAGTTCCGGCATGGCGGCCGCGATGGCGTCCACCCATGCCTTTTCGATCTCCAGAGGCAGAAGGTCGGGGCAGGGGAAGTAGCGGTAGTCGTGCGCCTCTTCCTTCGAGCGCATCGACCGCGTCTCGCCCTTGTCGGGGTCGTAGAGGCGGGTCTCCTGCACGACCTTGCCGCCATCCTCGACGATGGCGATCTGGCGGCGCGCCTCGAATTCGATGGCGGCCTGGATGAAGCGCATCGAGTTCATGTTCTTGATCTCGCAGCGGGTTCCCAGAACCGAATGGTCGCCCGTCGCCTGGTATCTCTCATAGTCGCCCGGCCGGCAGATCGAGACGTTGACGTCGGCGCGCAGGTTGCCGTTCTGCATGTTGCCGTCGCAGGTGCCGAGGTAGCGCAGTATCTGGCGCAGCTTCGCTACATAGGCGGCGGCTTCCTCCGGCCCCCGCATGTCCGGGCGCGAGACGATCTCCATCAGCGCGACGCCGGTGCGGTTGAGATCGACGAAGGACATCATGGGGTCGAGGTCGTGGATCGACTTGCCCGCGTCCTGTTCCAGATGGATCCGCTCGATCCTGACGCGGCGCGCGATCCCCGGCGCCATCACCACGAGGATTTCGCCCTCGCCCACGATCGGGTGGTAGAGCTGGCTGATCTGGTAGCCCTGCGGCAGGTCGGGGTAGAAGTAGTTCTTGCGGTCGAAGGCGGATCGCAGGTTGATCGCCGCCCTCAGGCCAAGCCCCGTGCGCACCGCCTGTTCCACGCAGAACTCGTTGATGACAGGCAGCATTCCCGGCATCGCCGCATCGACGAAGGCGACGTTGGAATTCGGCTCCGCCCCGAATTCGGTGGAGGCACCGGAGAAAAGCTTGGCCCTGGACGCGACCTGGGCATGGACCTCGAGGCCGATCACCAGTTCCCAGTCCGCTTTCGCGCCGGTGATCACCTTCGGTTTCGGGGCTTCGTAGGCGAGGTCGAGCATGGGGCGTCCTTCCATATCCGGACCGCTTTCTACGGGAGCGAGGCGGTCGAGACAAGCAGGCCGGGCCGGCGCGGGCGCGCGAAATCATGCGCAGCCGGGCGCGCGGCGGTGGCGGGGTTCCGCCGATACGAAAATCCGCCGGTTGCCTTCTGGGCGTGTTTTGCCCGAGGGTCACGCCGCCGGCACGGGGCGCCGGTGTCACCCAAGGCCAGACCGATGGCGTTTTCGCGTTTCCGCTTCGCCGGGATATTCCTTCTGCTGTTGCCCTCGGCCTGTGTGGAGGCCACGCAGCCGGAGGTGGGTCAGGCCGCGTTCCTGCCCGTCATGCGCTGGGACCATCGGCCCGAGGCGGAGGAATGGACGGCGGCGACCCTCAAGGCGCTGACGGCGGAGGGCGCGGTGCTCGCCTCGACGGTGCCGGCGGACGTGGACCAGTTCTGCCCCA
>NZ_JAYRTX010000064.1:0-19615 GCF_041919395.1 Albidovulum sp. | reverse complement strand
CATACGCCTTGAACTCGCCGAAATACTTCGTGATCGCAGCCGTCAGCGTCGTCTTGCCGTGGTCAACGTGGCCGATCGTCCCCACGTTCACGTGCGGTTTCGTCCGTTCAAACTTTGCCTTTGCCATGATGGCCTCCTTGTTCGGGTGGCAGGGCAGGCCCCGCCCTACGGGTGGTGGGTAGGGCGGGGTTCACCCCGCCACACCGTCATGCGTATTTCTTCTGGATCTCGTCCGAGATGTTCTGCGGGACCGCGTCATAATGGTCGAACAGCATCGTGAAGACCGCGCGGCCCGAGGACATCGAGCGCAGGTTGTTGATGTATCCGAACATGTTCGCGAGCGGGACCATCGCCGTGATCACGTTGGCGTTGCCGCGGCTGTCCTGGCCCTGCACCATGCCCCGACGCGACGTCAGGTCGCCGATGATGCCGCCGGTATATTCCTCCGGGGTCACGACCTCGACCTTCATGATCGGCTCGAGCAGCTTCGCGCCGGCCTTCTTCAGGCCCTCGCGCATCGCCGCACGGGACGCGATCTCGAACGCCAGCACCGAGCTATCGACGTCGTGGAACGCGCCGTCGATCAGCGCGACCTTGAAGTCGATGACCGGGAAGCCGGCGAGCGGACCCGAGTCCATGACCGACTTGATGCCCTTCTCGACGCCCGGGATGTATTCCTTGGGCACCGCGCCTCCGACGATCTTCGATTCGAACGAGTAGCCCTCGCCCGGTTGGGTCGGAGTGATGACGAGCTTCACGCGGGCGAACTGGCCCGTGCCGCCGGTCTGCTTCTTGTGGGTATAGTCGATCTCGGCCTCGCGGCTGATCGTCTCGCGGTAGGCGACCTGCGGAGCACCGATGTTCGCCTCGACCTTGAACTCCCGCTTCATGCGGTCGACGAGGATGTCGAGGTGAAGTTCGCCCATGCCCTTCATGATGGTCTGACCGCTTTCGATGTCGGTCTCCACCCGGAAGGACGGGTCCTCGGCGGCGAGCCGCTGCAGCGCCAGCGCCATCTTCTCCTGGTCGGCCTTCGACTTAGGCTCGACGGCGATCTCGATCACCGGCTCGGGGAAGGTCATGGTTTCGAGAACCACGGGCTTCGCCGGATCGCAGAGCGTGTCGCCCGTCGTCGTCTCCTTCAGGCCGGCAAGCGCGATGATGTCGCCCGCGAAGGCTTCGTCGATTTCTTCGCGGTTGATGGCGTGCATCATCATCATCCGGCCGACGCGCTCGCGCTTTCCCTTCGTGGAGTTCATCATCTGGTCGCCCTTCTTGAGCTGACCGGAATAGATGCGGGTGAAGGTGAGCGAGCCGACGAAGGGGTCGTTCATGATCTTGAAGGCCAGCGCCGAGAACGGCGCCGCATCGTCGGCGGGACGCTCGATGTTGCGCTCTTCGGCCTCGTCATCGGGGGAGAATCCCTTGAGCATCGGCACGTCGACCGGCGCCGGCAGGAAGTCGATGACCGCGTTCAGAAGCGGCTGAACACCCTTGTTCTTGAAGGACGATCCCGCCATGACCGGGAAGAAGGTCAGCGACAGAGTGCCCTTGCGGATCAGCTTGCGCAGCGTTTCGGCATCCGGCTCGTTGCCTTCGAGGTAGGCTTCCATCGCCTCGTCGTCCAGCTCGACGGCGAGTTCGATCATCTTGCCGCGCCACTCCTCGGCAATGTCCTTCATGTCGCTGCGGATCGGCTGACGGACCCAGCTCGCGCCGAGATCGTCGCCCTTCCAGACCCACTCTTCCATCTTGATCAGGTCGATGATGCCTTCCAGCTTGTCCTCGGCGCCGATTGGCAGGGCGACCGGGCAGGGGGTACCGCCGGTGCGGTCCTTGATCATCTTGACGCAGTTGAAGAAGTCGGCGCCGATCTTGTCCATCTTGTTGACGAAGACGATCCGCGGAACCTTGTAGCGGTCAGCCTGGCGCCACACCGTCTCGGTCTGCGGCTCGACGCCGGCGTTGGCGTCAAGAAGGCAGATCGCGCCGTCGAGAACCGCGAGCGAACGCTCGACCTCGATGGTGAAGTCCACGTGGCCGGGCGTGTCGATGATGTTGAAGCGGTACTTGGTGTCCGACGTGCCCTCGGCGCCCGAATCCTCCTGGCGCTGCCAGAAGGTCGTGGTGGCCGCCGAGGTGATGGTGATGCCGCGCTCCTGCTCCTGCTCCATCCAGTCCATCGTTGCGGCGCCGTCATGGACTTCGCCGATTTTGTGGGACTTGCCGGTGTAGTAGAGGATCCGCTCCGTCGTCGTGGTCTTGCCCGCGTCGATGTGGGCCATGATCCCGAAGTTGCGGTATCGGTTGAGGGGATAAGCGCGTGCCATCGTATTCGTCCTCGCTGCCGCCGGATTACCAGCGGTAATGGCTGAACGCCTTGTTGGCGTCGGCCATCTTGTGGGTGTCTTCGCGTTTCTTGACCGCGGTGCCGCGTCCGTTGACGGCATCGGCCAGTTCGGCGGCCAGACGCTCTTCCATCGTGTTCTCGTTGCGGTTCTTCGCGGCGGTGATCAGCCAGCGGATCGCCAGCGCCTCGCGGCGCTCGGGCCGGACCTCGACCGGAACCTGATAGGTCGCACCGCCGACGCGGCGGGAGCGGACCTCGAGCGAGGGCTTCACGTTGTCGAGCGCCTCGTGGAAGCACTCCACCGGCGACCGCTTCAGCCGGCCTTCGACCCGCTCGAGCGCGCTGTAGACGATGCGCTCGGCGACCGACTTCTTGCCGTCCACCATCAGGTTGTTCATGAATTTCGTCAGGACCCGGTCGCCATACTTGGCATCGGGCAGGACTTCGCGCTTTTCGGCAGCGTGACGACGCGACATCTGGTGATCTCCTTACTTCGGACGCTTCGCGCCGTATTTCGAGCGACGCTGGCGACGGTCCTTGACGCCCTGCGTATCGAGCACACCGCGAAGGATGTGGTAGCGCACGCCCGGAAGGTCCTTCACCCGGCCGCCGCGGATCAGGACCACGGAGTGTTCCTGCAGGTTGTGCTTCTCGCCGGGGATGTAGCTGATCACCTCGAAGCCGTTCGTGAGACGGACCTTCGCCACCTTCCGCATCGCCGAGTTCGGCTTCTTCGGCGTGGTGGTGTAGACGCGGGTGCAGACACCGCGCTTCTGCGGGCAGGATTCCAGGTGCTGCGACTTGGACTTCTGCGGCTTCGCTTCCCGGGGCTTCCGGATCAGCTGTTGGATCGTCGGCATTAACTCTCGCCCTATCTTGCAACCCGATCGACGTTCGCCCGTCAGCGACGTTCCCGGGGGCTTTCGCTCATGTGCGTGCCTTGCGCGTCCGCAAAACACCAAAACCGCATTCGTCCCCTGCGCGGGGGCGACGCGGTGGAATTCCAGAGGATCGGGGCTTGTGCCCGGATCGTGACCACTTCAGTTCTGATACACGTCCACGCGCAATTCACCCGTGGCCGAGTGCGGGCCGTATAGGGGGAGTCGCGGGGGTTGTCAACACGGGCTCTCGGCGCTCAGCGCCCCTTCAGCAGGAGCCGGTGCAGACCGAGTGCGAGCGCGAGGACGAGCAGCACCGCAAAGACCGTATCCGAAAGGAAATGCCGCCCGGTCACGACCCTCAGCGCGAGCCCCGCCACAGGCAGCGTTGCGCCCGCGAGCGCGTAAAGCGCGAAGGCCCGGCGCGGCAGGAGCCGCCAGGCATCGGGCGCAAGGACCACGAACGCGATGAGAAGCGCGGTCGCCGCCGATCCTTCACCCGAGACGAAGGAGCAGTTGGCAACGCACTGGTCGGCCGGGAGCCAGGGCGGCGTGAAGGCGGCCGGGCCGCCGAACTCCGCCACATCTACCGGGCGGGCCCGGCCCCAGTAGGTCTTGAGCACGCCGTTGACGAGGAGGATCGGCCCGAGGAGGTAGAGAAGGAAGATGAACCCCGCCTCGCGTGCATCGACGCCGAGAAGCGGCCTCCTTGCAAATGCGAAGCCGAGCGCGAGGATGGAGAAGGCGAATACGGCGATGGAGAGGTTCCAGATGCCGTTCCGCAGCGCCTCGATCCAGGGGTTTCCTGCCAGCCAGAAGCCTTCCTCAGCGCGGTAGAACCAGCCCGAGACGGTCAGGTCGATCCCCGGGATGGCCACAAAGACGCCAAGCGCGGCGAACGTCAGGATCGCGAGCGCGATCGCGGCCTTGCGGTGATCAAGGGGCGGCATTGGCGCAATCCGCGCTGATGCGCCAGGCGGCAAGGCCCCGGCCGGCGTAGGCGCCGCCCGAGGTTTCGAAGCGCGCAACCGGCGGGTCGGCCGCGCAGTCGGGCGCAGCCGTCGCGACGAATAGGACCGGCATGGAGCCGAGGCCGAGCGGATAGGTTTGCTCATAATAGTTTTGCGCGCGCCCATGCGGCGCGGGCGCCGCGAAGCCGAGGCCCGAGGCGCGGCCGGTGTGGAAGAGATCGGCAAGGATGTCGCGGTCGGCGGAAACCACCGTCGCCAACCCCTCCCCCTCGGCCGCGGCGATGATCTGCCGGCTGAGATCGGACCTGCCGAGGTAACGCGCAAGCAGCGGCTCGCCCTTCCATGCCGGCCAGGGGGCAAGCATGATCAGGATGGGCAACAGGACCGAGACCGCTCCGTTCACCGCCAGCGACACCGGCAGGAACCGTGGCGCATGGGCGCGAAGCATGCCCACCGCCAGCACGGTCCCGGGGAAATAGGCCGCGAGTGCCCAATTGGCATAGGCCTTGTCGAGAGCCGCCTGGACCGAGACGATCAGGAGCGGCGGCGCCGAGATGAGCGCAAGTGCCCGAAGCGCCGGCGCTCCGGGCCGGGCATACCCCCAGAGAAGCGCAGCGAAGACGACCGGCCCGACGACGGCGAACTGCGCCAGAAGGAATTCCGCCAACCCGGCCAGGTTCAGCCCGGAAAGCCAGCTTTCGCCCCGGACCCAACCCACGTTGTCCATCGTGTGCGCGACGGTCGTCAGCTGGTTTCCGAGGTTCCACAAGACGTTCGGCAGGATGGTTGCGCCAAACGCCACGATCAGCGCCAGGGTCGCGCGGGGCGGGATGCGGAAGGCAGGCATGAAGACGGCCGCCAGCCCGATACCGAAGAGAAGGTAGATCGCCGCGTACTTGGCGAGGAAGGCGAAGCCCGCCAGCACGCCTGCCAGCATCGCCACGCCCGCCCGCCCGGTCTTCGCCGCCCTGAGATGGCAAAGGAGAGCCGCCGCAAGGAAGGGCGCCATCACCGTGTCGGTCGAGATCAGGATCGAACCGAGCGCCGCCATCGGCAGGGTTACATAGGTCACGGCCGTCCACAGGGCAGCCCGGGCATCGGTAAGCCGCGCCGCCACTCCGCCAAGGAGAAGCGCCGTCGCCCCGTGGAGGACCGCACCCGGCAGGCGCACGAAAAAGGCCGCGTCGGAACCGAAAAGCTCCGTCACGCCCCGGATCACCCAGGCGATGAGCGGCGGTTTGGAATAGTAGCCGAGGTCGAGGTTCCGCCCCCAGAGCCAGTACTGGCTTTCATCGACGAAAAGGTCGGTCCGGTCGAACCAGAGGGCAACCAGACGCAGGGCCGTGGCCAATGCGACGATGGCCGCCGCGGGGCCGATCCAGCCCCTAGCCAAGGCCGTTTTCCCGCGCTTCCCGTTGGATGAGGACGAGATTCCTGAGGTATATGAAGACGCCCAGCGACTGGCCGAGCACGAAGACCGGATCGCGCCGGTAGATCGCATAGGCCAGAAGGATCACCCCGCCCGCCAGCGAGAAGTACCAGAAGACGACCGGCATCACGGATTTCCGCGCCCGCTCGGAAGCGATCCACTGGACGAGAAAGCGGCCGGTGAACATGAGCTGGCCGAAAAGCCCGAAGGCGACCCACCAGAACTCCGTCCGGCTTTCGACATGGAGGATGGCGAAGAGTCGATCCATCCTATTGCCCCTCCGTCGCGCGGGATTTCTTCTTCCGCCGGATGAGCCACATCACGCCCAGAAGGTCGATGGCGCCGACGAAGCCGCGCTGGAGGTTGCTGTAATGCGACCGGCCCGCATGACGCGGCGCATGGGCGACATCGACATGCGCGACCTCCCAACCGTCCCGGGCGAAGAGCGCGGGCAGGTAGCGGTGCATGTGGTTGAAGAAGGGCAGGCGCAGGAATCCCTCCCGCCGGAACGCCTTCAGCCCGCAGCCGGTGTCGCGCGTGCCATCCTTCAGCGCCTTGGAGCGGACCCAGTTTGCCAGCCGGGAGGCGAGTTTCTTCGAAATGGTGTCCTGCCGACCGACCCGTTGCCCGGCGACGAGCCCGATCCGCCCGGCGCCCGGAGCCAAAAGCGGCGCGATGAGCTTCGGCAGTTCCGACGGCGGGTTCTGGCCGTCGGCGTCGAGGGTGCAGACAATCCCGCCCTGCGCCGCCAGCACGCCGGAGTGGACGGCGGCACTCTGCCCGCCCGAGACGTCATGGCGGATGAGCCGGAGGTTCGGATGCGTCCGCATCCGGGCGCGGATGACCTCTGCGGTGGCATCGGTCGAGCCGTCGTCGACGACGAGAACCTCGTAGCCGCCCTGCGCGGCCAGCGCCGCGTCGATGCCATCCAGCAGCAGGGGGAGGTTGTCGGCCTCGTCCTTCGCGGGAATGACGATGGAGATGGTGACCATGTCTCTTGCTTCCCGGCCTGCGGTCCGCCTGTTGACGCCCGGCGGTCCTACTTCACGCCGGGCCGGTTGTAAATGTGGCGTTCAGCGAACGCGCAGGGGTGGCCGGTCGGGCATCGCGACGGACCGGCCCAGCCGGCGTTCACGGTGGAAGCTGTAGATGCCGGTCAGGATCACGATGCCGGCGCCGGCGAGCGTCAGCGTGTCGGGCCACTGCCCGAATGCGGCCCAGCCGAGGCCGATCGCCGCGATGAGCGCGGTGTAGCGGAAGGGCGCGACGAGGCTGATCTCGCCCACCCGCATGGCCATGACGATGAGCAGATAGCCGGCGATGAGGCAGGCGGCCGCAATCACGATGAGCGCCGCCTGCGCAGCGCCGACCGCCGCCCACCCGCCGAAGGGCAGGAGCGCGGCGCCGGTGACCGTCACCGAAAGTGCTGCGGTCACGGCGACCGTGACAGAGGGAAGCGCGCTCGACATCCGCCGTGTCGTCAGGTCGCGCAGCACGACAAAGCCCACGGATGCCATGCCGACGAGCGCCCAGCGGTCGAATCCTTCCGTGCCGGGACGCACGATAAGGAGGACGCCGGCGAAGCCGATGACGATGGCCGTGAACCGCCGCCAGCCGACCGGCTCCCTGAGGAGGAGCGCCGCCGCCAGCGTGACGGCGAGCGGCAGGAACTGCAGGATCGCGGAGAGGTTGGCGAGCGGCATATGGCGCAGCGCGGAGAGGAAAGTGAGCGTACCGCCGACCTCGCCGAGGGTGCGCAGGACAAGCCACTTGCGGTCGCTCGCCTCCATGCCGAAGCGCAGGCTCCCCATGTGCCAGCCGATGGCGAGAAGCGCGAGCGTGGCGAGTGCGCCGCGCAGGAACATCGCCTGGTAGAGCGGCAGTACCTGCGTGACCGCCTTCATGCAGGCGTCGTTCGCCGTGAAGGCGGTCATCGCCACGCTCATGTAGAGCGCGCCGCGCGCGTTGTCGGACAATGGCATTGGGCCTCCCCGCACTGCGCCCTCGGGGGAGCGCGCTTCGTTGTGGCTTGGCCCGCGGCAAAAGAAAACCCCCGCCGAAGCGGGGGATTCCTCGCGTTTCTCGACGCGATCAGCCCTCGCGGCTCTCGTAGGTGTCCACGAGCCCGCTGTCGGCGTCGATCTCGATCACGTCGTCGAGCACCGTCTCCGACGGCGCCACAAGGGCCGCGGCCCGCTCGGCTTCCTGCTTGCGCTGCTCGATCACCTTCTGGTCGCGGTCGTGGGCGATCTTGCGCACGCGCATGGTCGCCCCACCGGTGCCGGCCGGGATCAGGCGGCCGACGATGACGTTCTCCTTCAGACCCACGAGCGTGTCGCGCTTGCCCTGCACGGCGGCTTCGGTGAGGACGCGCGTGGTCTCCTGGAACGAGGCCGCCGAGATGAACGATCGGGTCTGGAGCGAGGCCTTGGTGATGCCCAGGAGGACGGGCTCCCCGGTGGCCGGCTTCCCGCCCCGCGCGGCGACCTTGTCGTTCTCCTCGTCGAACTCCGGCTTGTCGACGTGTTCGCCCTTCAGGAGCGTCGTCTCGCCCGAGTCGAGGATCTCGATCTTCTGCAGCATCTGGCGGACGATCACTTCGATGTGCTTGTCGTTGATCTTCACGCCCTGCAGGCGATAGACGTCCTGCACCTCGTCGATGAGGTAGTCGGCGAGCGCCTCGATCCCCATTATCCGCAGGATGTCATGCGGCGCGGGATTGCCGTCCATGATGTAGTCGCCCTTCTGGACGAAGTCACCTTCCTGCACCGGAATGTGCTTGCCCTTCGGCACCATGTATTCGACCGGCTGGATCGTCTCGTCCGTCGGCTCGATCGTGATCCGGCGCTTGTTCTTGTAGTCCTTGCCGAAGCGCACGTAGCCGTCGATCTCGGCGATGATCGCGTGGTCCTTTGGACGACGGGCCTCGAACAGTTCCGCCACGCGGGGCAGACCCCCGGTGATGTCCTTGGTCCTGGCGCCTTCGCGCGGGATACGTGCGACGACGTCACCGGCCCGGATATCCTGGCCGTCCTCGATCGAGAGGATGGCGTCCACCGACATCGGATAGCTGACGGGGTTGCCCGCGTCGTTGCGCACCGGTTCGCCTGTGGTCGGGTCCATGATGATGATCTCGGGCTTGAGGTCCGAGCCGCGCGGCGCGGTGCGCCAGTCGGTGACGATTTTCTGGGTCATGCCCGTGGCCTCGTCCGTCTCGTCACGGACCGCGATGCCCGAGATGAGGTCGACGAACTTCGCCACGCCCGCCTTCTCGGCGATGATCGGCAGCGTGTAGGGGTCCCACTCGTAGAGCTTGGCGCCACGCTTGACGGACTGCCCGTCCTTGACGTGGATCTTCGCGCCGTACGCGACCTTGTGGCTCGCCCGTTCCTGCCCCGCTTCATCGACGATGGCCACCTGCATGTTGCGGCCCGTCACGATCTGCTCGCCGTTGGCGTTCTCAAGCAGCATCGGGTTGCGGAACACGACCTTGCCTTCCTGGCTCGCCTCCTGGAAGGACTGCTGGCCGCCCTGGGCGATGCCGCCGATGTGGAATGTCCGCATCGTCAGCTGGGTGCCCGGCTCGCCGATCGACTGGGCGGCGATGATGCCCACCGCCTCACCGATGTTGACGAGCGTGCCGCGCGCGAGGTCGCGCCCGTAGCACATGGCGCAAACGCCCTCCTCGGCCTCGCAGGTCAGCGCCGAACGGATGCGCACCGAGACGACTCCCGCGGTTTCCACGGCCTCGGACTTGCGCTCGTCGATCAGTTCGCCGCGGCGGACGATGATCTCGTCGGTGCCCGGGACCATCACGTCATCGGCAGCGACACGGCCAAGGATGCGTTCCGAAAGCGGGCTGACCACTTCCCCGTCGTTGACCGCAGCCGAGGCCGTGATCGCACGGTCGGTGCCGCAATCGGGCAGCCGCACGATGCAGTCCTGCGCCACGTCCACCAGACGACGGGTCAGATAGCCCGAGTTCGCCGTCTTCAGCGCCGTGTCGGCAAGGCCCTTGCGCGCGCCGTGCGTCGAGTTGAAGTACTCGAGCACCGTGAGGCCTTCCTTGAAGTTCGAGATGATCGGCGTCTCGATGATCTCGCCCGACGGCTTGGCCATCAGGCCGCGCATCCCGCCAAGCTGCTTCATCTGCGCCGGCGAACCCCGCGCCCCGGAGTGCGACATCATGTAGACGGAGTTCGGCTCGCGCTCGGCGCCCGCGTCGTCGACGCGCACGGCGGAGATTTCCTTCATCATCTCGGCCGCGACCGCGTCCGAACATTTCGACCATGCATCGACGACCTTGTTGTACTTCTCACCCTGGGTGATCAGGCCGTCCATGTACTGCTGTTCGAATTCCTTCACCTGGTCGCGGACCTCGTTGACGATGGACCACTTCTTCTCGGGGATGACCATGTCGTCCTTGCCGAAGGAGATGCCGGCCCGGAAGGCCTCGCGGAAGCCGAGGCCCATGATCTGGTCGCAGAAGATCACCGATTCCTTCTGGCCGCAGTAGCGGTAGACAGTGTCGATTACGTTCTGCACGTCCTTCTTCCTGAGAAGCCGGTTCACGAGCTCGAACGGCGCCTTGGCGTTCAGGGGCAGGAGCGCGCCGAGGCGCACGCGGCCCGGCGTCGTCTCGTACCGCTTCCACACCTCGTTGCCCTCGGCGTCGATCTGCTTCACGCGCGCGGTGATCCGCGAATGCAGATGCACCTCGCCCGCGTCCAGCGCGTGCTGCACCTCGTCGGCGTCTGCGAAGACCATGCCTTCGCCCTGCATGCCCTTGCGCTCCATCGACACGTAATAGAGTCCAAGCACCATGTCCTGCGAGGGCACGATGATCGGCGCGCCGTTGGCGGGCGACAGCACGTTGTTCGTCGACATCATCAGGACGCGCGCCTCAAGCTGCGCCTCCAGCGACAGCGGGACGTGCACGGCCATCTGGTCGCCGTCGAAGTCGGCGTTGAAGGCCGAACAGACGAGCGGGTGAAGCTGGATCGCCTTGCCCTCGATCAGGATCGGCTCGAAGGCCTGGATGCCCAGACGGTGCAGCGTCGGCGCCCGGTTCAGCAGCACCGGATGCTCGCGGATGACCTCGTCGAGGATGTCCCAGACCTCCGGGCGTTCCTTCTCCACCAGCTTCTTGGCCTGCTTGACGGTGCTCGAAAGACCCTTGGCCTCCAGCCGCGAGTAGATGAACGGCTTGAAGAGTTCGAGCGCCATCTTCTTCGGCAGGCCGCACTGGTGCAGCTTCAGCTCCGGCCCGGTGACGATGACCGAGCGCCCCGAGAAGTCCACGCGCTTGCCGAGAAGGTTCTGGCGGAACCGGCCCTGCTTGCCCTTCAGCATGTCGGACAGCGACTTCAAGGGGCGCTTGTTCGCGCCGGTGATCACCCGGCCGCGGCGGCCATTGTCGAAGAGCGCATCGACCGATTCCTGCAGCATCCGCTTTTCGTTGCGGACGATGATGTCGGGGGCGCGCAACTCGATCAGCCGCTTCAGGCGGTTGTTACGGTTGATGACGCGGCGGTAGAGGTCGTTGAGGTCGGACGTGGCGAAGCGGCCGCCGTCCAGCGGCACCAGCGGCCTGAGTTCCGGCGGGATGACCGGGATCACGGTCAGCACCATCCATTCCGGGCGGTTGCCGGATTCCAGGAAGTTCTCGACGATCTTCAGCCGCTTGATGATCTTCTTCGGCTTCAGCTCACCGGTGGCTTCCTTCAGCTCCTCGCGAAGCTGCTCGGCCGTCGCCTCGAGGTCGATTGCGGCCAGCATCTCGCGGATCGCCTCGGCGCCGATATTGGCGGTGAAGGCGTCGGCGCCATACTGGTCCTGCGCGTCGAGGAATTCTTCCTCGGTCAGAAGCTGGCCATAGCTCAGGTCGGTCAGACCCGGCTCGATGACGACGTAGTTCTCGAAATAGAGGATGCGCTCGAGGTCGCGCAGCGTCATGTCGAGCATGAGGCCGATGCGCGACGGCAGCGACTTCAGGAACCAGATGTGCGCGACCGGGGCGGCCAGCTCGATATGGCCCATCCGTTCGCGGCGCACCTTCTGCAGCGTGACTTCCACGCCGCATTTCTCGCAGACGACGCCGCGATACTTCATGCGCTTGTACTTGCCGCAAAGGCACTCGTAGTCCTTGATCGGCCCGAAGATGCGCGCGCAGAAGAGCCCGTCACGTTCCGGCTTGAAGGTCCGGTAGTTGATCGTCTCGGGCTTCTTGATCTCGCCGTAGGACCAGCTGAGGATGCGCTCGGGCGAGGCGAGCGAGATCTTGATCTCGTCGAACTGCTTCGGCGCGGCCAGCGGGTTGAACGGGTTGTTGGTCAGTTCCTGGTTCATATTGCGTCCTTCAGATCAGGGGATGGGAAAGCAAGGGCGGCGGCCGCCCTCACTCCTCCTCCGCATCCAGGAGTTCCATGTTGAGGCCGAGGCCCCGCACTTCCTTGACGAGAACGTTGAACGATTCCGGCACGCCGGCCTCGAAGTTGTCCTCGCCCTTGACGATGCTCTCGTAGACCTTGGTCCGGCCCGCCACGTCGTCCGACTTGACGGTGAGCATCTCCTGCAGGGTGTAGGCCGCGCCGTAGGCTTCCAGCGCCCAGACCTCCATTTCCCCGAAACGCTGGCCGCCGAACTGGGCCTTGCCGCCCAGGGGCTGCTGCGTGACGAGGCTGTAGGGCCCGGTCGAGCGCGCGTGGATCTTGTCGTCGACGAGGTGGTGAAGTTTCAGGAGATACTTCACGCCCACCGTCACGGGCCGCGCGAACCGCTCGCCCGTGCGGCCATCGAAGAGCGCGGACTGGCCGGAGACATCGAACCCCGCGCGGAGCAGCGCGTCGTTCACGTCAGCCTCCTTGGCTCCGTCGAAGACGGGCGTCGCGATCGGCACGCCGCGGCGCACCGTCTCGGCGCGTTCGACAAGCGTCCCGGCGTCGAGATCGGCGAATGCTTCGTCATAGGCTTCGTCGCCGTAGCCATGCTTCAGCGCATCACGCACCGGCGTCAGGTCGCCCGTCCGCCGGTAGTCCTGCAAGGCGTCGTCGATCCTGAGGCCGAGGCCCCGCGCGGCCCAGCCCATGTGGGTCTCGAGGATCTGGCCGACGTTCATCCGCGACGGCACGCCCAGGGGGTTGAGCACCATGTCGACCGGGGTTCCATCGCCGAGGAAAGGCATGTCCTCGATCGGCACGACCTTGGACACCACGCCCTTGTTGCCGTGACGGCCGGCCATCTTGTCACCCGGCTGCAGCTTGCGCTTCACCGCGACGAAGACCTTGACCATCTTCATCACGCCCGGCGGCAGGTCGTCGCCGCGCCGCACCTTCTCGACCTTGTCCTCGAATCGGTGCTCGAGCGCGCGTTTCTGCGCCTCGAACTGTGCGTTCAGCGCCTCGACTTCCTGCGCGTCCTTCTCTTCGGCAAGCGCAAGCTGCCACCACTGGCCGCGGCTCAGGCTTTCCAGAAGCTCCTCGTCGATCGCGGCGTTGGGCTTGATGCCCTTCGGCCCCTTGACCGCGGTCTTGCCCATGATCATGGACTTCAGGCGCGCGTAGATGTTGCGCTCGAGGATGGCGAGCTCGTCGTCACGGTCGCGGGCGAGCCGTTCGACCTCCTCGCGCTCGATCTGCAGGGCGCGCTCGTCCTTGTCTACGCCGTGGCGGTTGAAGACGCGCACTTCCACGACCGTGCCGAAATCGCCCGGCGGTAGCCGCAGCGAGGTGTCGCGCACGTCCGACGCCTTCTCGCCGAAGATGGCGCGGAGAAGCTTTTCCTCCGGCGTCATCGGGCTTTCGCCCTTGGGCGTGATCTTGCCCACGAGAATGTCGCCCGGGCCCACTTCGGCTCCGATATAGACGATGCCCGCCTCGTCGAGGTTGCGCAGCGCCTCCTCGCCCACGTTCGGGATGTCGCGGGTGATTTCCTCCGGCCCGAGCTTCGTGTCGCGGGCGGCGACTTCGTATTCCTCGATGTGGATCGAGGTGAAGACGTCGTCGCGCACGATCCGTTCGGAGATCAGGATCGAGTCCTCGTAGTTGTAGCCGTTCCACGGCATGAAGGCGACGATGACGTTCTTGCCGAGCGCCAGCTCGCCCATCTCTGTCGAGGGACCATCGGCGATAACGTCGCCCTTGCCGACCCTGTCGCCCACCTTGATGAGCGGACGCTGGTTGATGCAGGTGTTCTGGTTCGACCGCTGGAACTTGCGCAGGCGGTAGATGTCCACACCGGCATCGCCGATCTCAAGGTCCTCCGTCGCCCGGATCACGATCCGGGTCGCGTCGACCTGGTCGATCACGCCGCCGCGGCGGGCAACGATCGCCGCGCCGGAATCGAGCGCGACCTTGGCCTCTATGCCCGTGCCGACGAAGGGCGCGTCCGCCTGCAGCAGCGGCACCGCCTGGCGCTGCATGTTCGAACCCATCAGCGCGCGGTTCGCGTCGTCGTTCTCGAGGAACGGGATCAGCGAGGCCGCGACCGAAACGAGCTGCTTCGGCGACACGTCGATGAGGTCGATCACGTCGGGCGGGTTCAGCATGAATTCGCCCGACTGGCGGGTCGAGACGAGGTCGTTCTTGAACCGGCCGTTCTCGTCGAGATTGGCGTTGGCCTGGGCCACGGTGTGGCGCATTTCCTCGGTGGCGGACATGTATTGCACGTCGTCCGTGACCTGGCCGTCCTTCACCTTGCGGTAAGGCGTCTCGATGAAGCCGTACTTGTTCACCCGCGCGAAGGTGGCGAGCGAGTTGATGAGACCGATGTTCGGGCCTTCCGGCGTCTCGATCGGGCACATCCGGCCGTAGTGCGTCGGGTGCACGTCGCGCACCTCGAAGCCCGCGCGCTCTCGCGTCAGGCCACCCGGCCCGAGGGCCGACAGGCGCCGCTTGTGCGTGACCTCCGACAGGGGGTTGGTCTGGTCCATGAACTGCGAAAGCTGGCTGGAGCCGAAGAACTCCCTCACCGCCGCCGCCGCAGGCTTGGCGTTGATGAGATCCTGCGGCATGACCGTGTCGATCTCGACCGAGGACATGCGCTCCTTGATCGCGCGCTCCATGCGCAGGAGGCCGACGCGATACTGGTTTTCCATCAGCTCGCCCACCGACCGGACCCGGCGGTTGCCGAGGTGGTCGATGTCGTCGATCTCGCCCTTGCCGTCCCTCAGTTCCACCAGTGCCTTGACGCAGGCCACGATGTCCTCGCGGTCGAGCGTGCGCTGCGTGTCCGGCTTGCCGAGGTCGAGCCGCATGTTCATCTTGACCCGCCCAACGGCCGAGAGGTCATAGCGCTCGCGGTCGAAGAACAGCGTGTCGAAGAGCGCCGAGGCGGCCTCCACGGTCGGCGGCTCGCCCGGGCGCATGACCCGGTAGATGTCCATCAGCGCGGTGTCGCGGTTCCAGTTCTTGTCCGCGGCCATCGTGTTGCGGATGTAGGGACCGACGTTGACGTTGTCGATGTCGAGGACCGGGATCGTGGTGATCCCATTGTCCAGAAGCACCTTGAGCGTACCGCCCGAGACCTCGCCGTCGCGGTCGAGCGTCTGCGTCAGCTCGTCGCCGGCCTCGACATAGATCGCGCCGGTGGCCTCGTTGATGATGTCCTTGGCGACGTAGCGGCCGAGGATGTGGTCGAAGGGCACGAGAAGATCGGTGACCTTGGCATCGTCGATCCACTTCTTGACCATGCGCGGCGTGGCCTTTTCGCCCGCCTTGCAGATCACCTCGCCGGTGGCCGCATCGACGAGGTCATAGGTCGGCCGCGTTCCGCGCACGCGCTCGGGGAAGAACCGGGTCACCCAACCCTTGTTCTTCACCAACTTGAACTCGACGGTGTTGAAATAGGCATCCATGATGCCTTCCTGGTCGAGTCCGAGCGCATAGAGCAGCGTCGTGACCGGCAGCTTGCGGCGACGGTCGATTCGGGCAAAGACGATGTCCTTGGCGTCGAACTCGAAGTCGAGCCACGAGCCGCGGTAGGGAATGATCCGGCAGGCGAAGAGAAGCTTGCCCGAGGAATGCGTCTTGCCCTTGTCGTGGTCGAAGAACACGCCGGGCGAGCGGTGCATCTGGCTGACGATCACCCGCTCGGTCCCGTTGACGATGAAGGTGCCGTTCGGCGTCATCAGGGGCATGTCGCCCATGTAGACGTCCTGTTCCTTGATGTCCTTCACCGAACGCGCGCCGGTATTCTCGTCCACATCGAACACGATCAGCCGCAGCGTCACCTTCAGCGGCGCGGCATAGGTCATGTCACGGGTCTGGCATTCGTCCACGTCGTACTTCGGCTTCTCGAGCTCGTACTTCACGAACTCGAGGATCGCGTTCTCGTTGAAGTCCTTGATCGGGAAGACTGACTGGAACACGCCCTGGATCCCTTCCCCGTCGGCCGGCTTCTCGCCGTCGCCCGATTTCAGGAAAAGGTCGTATGAGGATTTCTGAACCTCGATGAGGTTCGGCATCTCGAGGACTTCGCGGATCTTGCCGAAGTATCTGCGGATACGCTTCTGGCCAACGGTTGCCTGCGCCATGCTCGTCGTCACCTTTCGTCGCTTCGCGGGGGCGGCACCGTCGGGGTCACGGGGCCGCGCCGCTTCTGGACAAGGGGGGTCGGTTCCATACCTGCCACCCGTCCCACCGGATGGCTCCCGAACCGTCAACCGCGCCTTGGAAGGGACACCCCGGGCACCGTCCGCGGATGCCCCTTCCAAGACAGGTTTGGCCGGGCCCGGGAAACGCCCCGGACCCAGCCAGTTTCAGCGATCAGAGTGCCGGGGCACCCTGCCCGATCACTTGAGCTCGACCTTGGCGCCGGCCGCTTCGAGCTTCTTCTTGATCTCTTCGGCTTCGGCCTTCGCCGCAGCTTCCTTGACCTTGCCGCCGGCCTCGACGAGGTCCTTGGCTTCCTTCAGGCCAAGACCGGTGATCGCGCGGACTTCCTTGATCACGTTGATCTTGTTGGCGCCCGCGTCGGTCAGCACGACGTCGAACTCGGTCTTCTCTTCCGCGGCTTCGGCGGCAGCGCCGCCCGCGGCCGGGCCCGCCATCATGACCGCGCCGCCGGCGGCGGGCTCGATGCCGTACTCGTCTTTCAGGATTTGCTTCAGTTCCTGGGCCTGGAGAAGCGTGAGGTTCACGATCTCTTCGGCGAGTTTCTTCAGATCAGCCATTTCTCTCATCCGTTCCTAGCTATGTGTTCCAACGTCGGGTTTCATCCCCACGAAGGCACGAGGTTGCTCACGCGGCTTCCCGCTCTTCCAGAGTCGAAAGGATGCCCGCGATGTTCGAAGCAGGTGCGCCAATGGCCCCGGCGATGTTCGCCGCCGGCGCGCCGATGCAGGCCACGATCGAAGCGATGAGCTCCTCCCGCGACGGCATCGAGGCGACGGCTTTGACGCCGGCCGGGTCCAGAGCCGTGTTGCCCATGGCGCCGCCGAGGATCACGAACTTGTCGTTCTTCTTGGCATAGGCGTCCGCGATCTTCGCCGCAGCGACGGGATCCTCGGAATAGGTCAGCACGGTCATGCCCGTGAGAAGCTTGCCGATGCTTTCGCAGGGCTTGCCGTCAAGGGCGATCTTGGCGAGCCTGTTCTTGGCGACGCGGACGGACCCGCCGACGGAACGCATTTCCGCCCTGAGGTCCTGCATCTGAGCAACCGTCATGCCGTCGTAGCGGGCAACCACCACAACGCCAGAGCTTTCGAAGATCTGGCCGAGTTCCTCGACCACTTTCTCTTTCTGGGCTCTATCCACGGTTTCACTCCAAGTGTGGGGGTTTCCCCCCGGCTCAAGTTTGCCCCCGATGGGATCGGGGGTTCGGGTCCGGATGGTCCCGAGGCCAGGATCGCCCGAGGCCTGGCCCCGGATAGTCCAGTCTCGTTTCCCATCTCAGGAAGGATTTATGGAGTCTCCTCCACCCTCCGTCTCGGACAGGACGGGGCGTTTCCGCCCCGTCATTCGCCGGGCAACTGCGCCCGGCAAATCTCGTGCGCTCAGTGCGCGGTTGCCGACGTCAGGTCGACGCTGACGCCCGGCCCCATGGTTGAGGAAAGCGACACCTTCTTCAGATAGGTGCCCTTCGCCCCCGAGGGCTTCGCGCGGCTCACCGCCTCGACGAAGGCGCGGATGTTCTGGGCGAGCTTTGCCTCGTCGAACGACACCTTGCCGACGCCGGCGTGGATGACGCCCGCCTTCTCGACCTTGAACTGTACCTCTCCGCCCTTCGCTGCCTCGACCGCCGACTTCACGTCCATCGTGACGGTCCCGACCTTCGGGTTCGGCATCAGGTTTCGGGGCCCGAGGATCTTGCCCAGGCGACCCACGAGCGGCATCATGTCCGGCGTGGCGATGCAGCGGTCGAACTCGATCTTGCCGGACTGGATCGTCTCCATCAGGTCTTCGGCGCCGACGATGTCGGCCCCGGCGGCCTTGGCCTCGTCGGCCTTGCCGCCGCGCGCGAAGACGGCAACGCGAACGGTCTTGCCGGTGCCGTTCGGCAGCGTGACGACGCCGCGGACCATCTGGTCGGCGTGGCGCGGATCGACGCCGAGGTTCATCGCGATCTCGACCGTCTCGTCGAATTTCGCCGAGGCGGCGCCCTTGATAAGCTTCACGGCGTCCTCGACGGTGAGGTTCGACTTCCCGTCGAACGCGGCGCGGGCTGCGGCGGTGCGTTTAGCGATCTTGGTCATGGCTTACCCCTTAACCTCGATGCCGCAGGACTTCGCCGAGCCGAGGATGATCTTCATCGCGGCCTCGACGTCGTTGGCCGACAGGTCCTTCATCTTCGCTTCGGCGATCTGGCGCACCTGCGCGACGGTCACGGTCCCCGCGACCTCGCGGCCGGGCTTCGTGGACCCCTTCGGACGGTTGCGCTTGCCCACCGGCTTCAGGCCGGCCGCCTTCTTGAGATAGAAGGACGCCGGCGAGGTCTTCATCTCGAACGAGAAGGACTTGTCGGCGTAGTAGGTGATGACGACCGGGATCGGCGAACCCGGCTCCATCTCCTGGGTCTTCGCGTTGAAGGCCTTGCAGAATTCCATGATGTTGATCCCGCGCTGACCCAGCGCCGGACCGATCGGCGGGGACGGGTTGGCTTGACCCGCCTTCACCTGCAGCTTGAGGCTGCCCATTACCTTCTTGGCCATCTGGCCTGCTCCTTCGTCACTGGTGCCCGAAGGCACAGTTTAGTGGTCCGGTCCTCCCCGACGCGATCGGGGATCGCCTCCCACGGCTCCCACGTCAGGCGACTTTCTGCACCTGCGTGAATTCCAGCTCGACCGGCGTCGGCCGGCCAAAGATCGATACCGTCACCTTCAGGCGGCTGGAGTGTTCGTCCACTTCCTCGACCATCCCCGAGAAGCCGTCGAACGGCCCGTCGGTGACCTTCACATGCTCGCCGATCTCGAACCGGATCAGGTTACGCGGGGCCGCCTCGCCTTCCTCGGCGCGCTTGAGGATGCCGTTCACCTCGGCGTCGCGCATCGGCATCGGCTTGCCCTGCGGACCGAGGAACCCTGTCACCCGGTTGATCGAGGTGATCAGGTGATAGCCCCGGTCGGTCATGTCCATGTGCACGAGAACATAGCCCGGCATGAAGCGTCGCTCGGACGTGACCTTCTTGCCGCGGCGGATCTCGATGACCTCCTCGGTCGGCACGAGGACCTCGTCGATCTCGTCCTGAAGGCCCTTCTCGGCGACGGAATGCCGGATCTGCTCGGCAACCTTCTTCTCGAAGTTCGAGAGAACGCTCACCGAATACCACCGCTTCGCCATCTGCCTCAGACCCCGCTCACCCGGCCACAGTCCGCCGGAAATTCCCGTAATTCCAGTGGGTTGCCCCACGCTCCCCCGAACAAAAACAGCGCGCATACCGAATCGTTGCGCGCCGGTTCCGGGAAAGTCCGCCTCAGTTACAAGCGTTCCCGTGCGATTTCAAGGCCGAATGGACCTCAGCCGCCGATCCCGAGGATCGCCGTGAGCCCGGT
>NZ_JAYRTX010000063.1:0-19633 GCF_041919395.1 Albidovulum sp. | reverse complement strand
GCGCCTGTTCGCTTGCGGATAGCGCCGCGGCTGCTTGCTCAAGCGCGGCTGCGGCTTCCTCGGCCGCATCGCCGGCAGCAATCGTCCCCAGCGCTGCCTCGCGGTACACGGCGATCCGGCCAACCTGGCTGTTCGGGCTGGCGTTCGCAAACGCCGTCTCGCTCGCGTGGAAGGCGTTCAGACCCTTCAGTTCCGAGGCCATCTTCCCATGCGCATTGGGGGCGGGCTCTACTGGCTCGACGATCGATGCGGTGTCGGTCGTCGTGGTCACCGCAGTCGCGGCTGAAGCCTTGGCCACGTCTCCGGCCCCCTTCGCCTTGCCGCCGGCCTTGGCCTTGCCGTTGTCGGCCCTGCCGCCGGCGTTCCCACCCTTTCCCCCGCCGTTGCCTCCCCCGTTTCCGCTGCCATTGCCTTTCGCAAAGGCGGGTGCGACGCCGAACTCGAAGGAGATCGGTGCAAGCGGCCCGAGCATCAGGGCAGAGAGCGCCATTGCAGTTACGAGTGTCTTTGCGCGGATCATATGCACTGCCTCCAGATATCGCACGCGATGGCGCGGCGCAGACCCCCGAAAGCGAATAGGCGAAGATTCCATGGCAGAACTATGGCGGTCTTGTCACCGTGGCGGTGGACTTTGCCCTGAAACCTTGGCACCCCGTCGCAGGGGCTCGATCTGACTTCGGAGGGCGGCATGGGCGAATTCACTCAGCGTGCGCGCGCAGCGACCGAGGCGTTGCGCGAAGTCTTCCCCGCGACGCCGCTGCAGCGAAACGAGCATCTCTCCGCCCGCTACGGCGCAGAGATCTGGCTGAAACGCGAGGATCTGACCCCGGTGCGCAGCTACAAGCTGCGCGGCGCCTTCACGGCGATGCGCAAGGCCCGCGCCGCCGATCCAGGTCAGGCACATTTCGTCTGTGCGAGTGCTGGCAACCATGCGCAGGGGATGGCCTACGCCTGCCGTCATTTCGGTGTGCGGGGCACCATATTCATGCCGGTGACGACGCCGCAGCAGAAGATCGACAAGACACGCATGTTCGGCGGGAACAGTGTCGAAATCCGACTCGTCGGCGACTACTTCGACCGCACGCTGGCAGCCGCACAGGACTTCTGTGGGAAGGCCACGGCGCGGTTCCTGTCGCCCTTTGACGATGACGACGTGATCGAGGGGCAGGCGAGCGTCGCGGTGGAGATACTCGATCAACTGCCGGAGCCTCCAGATCTGGTGGTGGTGCCCGTTGGTGGCGGTGGGCTTTCCGCCGGGGTTACGGGCGTCTTCGCGGAAATCGCGCCGATGACCGACTTCCGCTTCGCCGAGCCGCTCGGTGGTGCGAGCCTCGCCGCGGCGGTGGCAGCGGGTGAACCGGTAACGCTGAAGCGCGTGAATAGTTTTGTCGACGGCGCCGCGGTGGCGCGAATCGGTGCACGGCCGTTTGCGCGCCTCAAGGCGATTCGCGCGGCGCAGGTGCTCGCCGCGCCCGAGGACCGGATCTGCATCACCATGCTCGATATGCTCAACGTCGAGGGCATCGTCCTCGAACCGGCCGGTGCCCTTTCGGTCGATGTCCTGCCGGACCTCGCCGACGTCATCCGGGGGCGGCGGATCGTCTGCGTGACCTCGGGCGGCAACTTCGA
The DNA here is from genome assembly GCF_041919395.1 of Albidovulum sp. Lineage (NCBI taxonomy): Bacteria > Pseudomonadati > Pseudomonadota > Alphaproteobacteria > Rhodobacterales > Paracoccaceae > Albidovulum > Albidovulum sp. The sequence goes on along the minus strand of NZ_JAYRTX010000063.1, from coordinate 18,004 downwards.
CTTCGAGCGCCTGCCTGAGGTGAAGGAGCGAGCCCAGCGCTACGCGGGATTGAAGAAGTATTTCATCCTGCGCATGCCGCAACGTCCCGGCGCCCTGCGCGAATTCCTTGCGATGCTCGGACCCGACGACGACATTGCCCGATTCGAGTATCTCAAGAAGTCGGCCCGGAACTTCGGCTCGGTCCTCATCGGCATCGAGACGAAGTCGGCAGACAGTTTCGCGGCCCTCATCCGCAAGATGGACGAGGCCGCGTTCAGCTATCGCGACATCACCGACGACGATGCCCTCGCCGAATTCCTCGTCTGAGGAGCGTCACGCCGCGTGGCCGTCCCGTTCGCCGAGGGCAGCTAGGCCGGCCATGAACTCCGCCTTCGAGGCGTAGTAGGCCGCGACGATCTTTGCCGCGTCCACCTCGTCGGGCCGCCCGCCCGCCGCTTCTCGCTCACCGTCCTGACACAGCGCACCAAACGCTGCGAAGCCGAGGTTCCAGGCGCCACCCTTGAGAAAGTGCAGATCCGCCTCGAACCGCGATGGATCCGGCTGCTTGCTCAGGCGCCGAACCACGCCTTCGACCTCGTCCAGAAACAGTTCAACGATCTCGGCGAAGCCGTCGCTGCCGATCTCAGCGCAAAGCTCGTTCGTGCGTTCCCAATCAATCATCATCTTGACCACCATTAGCCACCCCTTTGGCACCCGCAGCATAGGCCGGCCTCGTTTCGCAGCCGTTAATCCGTCCCGAGGCGCCTGACACTTCGACGTTCAACGCCTGTTAACGCCGCGACGGCTAAATGGCCGATGGAGTGCGGTGCAGTCAGAGGCAATGTCTCAGTCAGAGGCGAAGTTGGCAGACAAGGAATCGCTCGTGGCTCCGGCCCGGGCGGTCTGCCGCGTTCTCGTGGTCGACGACAGCCGCCTGCAGCGCAAGATCCTGTCGGCGCAGCTTGCCCGTTCCGGCTTTGCAGTCATGGAGGCGGGAACCGCCGAAGATGCGCTCCTGCTCTGCGACGTGGAGCCGCCGGACCTCGTCATCTCGGACTGGATGATGCCCGGCATGACCGGGATCGAGTTCTGCCAGACACTGCGCGCGCGCGTCAGCACACGTTACGTCTACTTCATCCTGCTCACGTCCAAGACGGAAACCGCCGAGATCGCCCGCGGCCTGGAGGGCGGGGCAGACGATTTCCTCACCAAGCCGGTCAGCGGCGACGAACTGCGCGCGCGGATTGCGGCGGGAGAACGCATCCTCAGAATGGAGCGGGAGCTGACGGAGAAGAACCGCCTGCTGTCAGACACCCTGGCCGAGCTTCGGTGCGTCTACGATTCGATCAACCGGGACCTCATCCAGGCGAAGAAGATCCAGGAATCGCTCGTGCCGGAAAGGGCCAAGTCGTTCGGCGCATCGCGTTTCGGCCTGCTTCTCAAGCCAAGCGGCCATATCGGCGGCGATCTTGTCGGACTCTTTACGCCCGGATTCAACCAAGTCGGCTTCTACAGCCTCGATGTCTCGGGCCACGGCATTACCGCCGCGCTCCTCACGGCACGGCTCGCGAGCTATCTGTCGCCGACGAACTTCGCCCAGAACATCGCGATGGAGCCGCGTCAATGGCACTTCTACGGTCTTCGCAAACCGCCGGACGTGGCTGCGGCATTGAACGCGCGGATGACCAACGATACCGGAATCGATGAGTACTTCACGATGGTCTACGGCGTGGCCGACCTTTTCACGGGTTCGGTCCGGATGGTCCAGTGCGGGCATCCGCATCCGCTGCTTCTCAGGACCGACGGCACGGCCGAATTCCTCGGCGATGGCGGCATGCCGATTGGCATGTTCGCCGATGTCGGTTGGAGTCAGTTCGATGTCACGCTCGACCGCGGCGAGCGTCTGATGTTCTATAGCGACGGTCTCACCGAGTGTCGGCTGAAGGACGGCAGCATGCTGGAGCCGCAAGGCCTGGTACGCATCGCGCAAAAGGCCGCAGCGGGCGGACTGGCGGGGGAGTTCGTTGACGACCTGTTCTGGCTGCTCAGCCAGGAATTGGCGCCGGGCGCGTCGCTCGAGGACGATGTCTCGGCAATCGTGTTCGAGTTCGGCGGCGCCTAGCCTCGCGGGCCTTCGTTGCGATGGCGAGGGTCAGGTCAGGTCAATTTGGCGGTCGGTCAAATGCTCGCAACAGCGCGCGCGAAATGCCGGTCGCCAGCATTGCCAAGCATCCGGCAGGCGGCACCCAGCGGCATCCAGACGGCTTCGTGGCCGGGCTCCGAGGGTCTGCCGAGCCGTCGCACCGGGCGCGCGAGGTATATCGTGCAAAGCTTCTCTGCCCAGCGATCGTATTCCGGCATGTAGACGAACCGGCGGAACGCCCCGATCCGGCGTGGCGCCGCGATCGACCAGCCGGTTTCCTCGAAGACCTCCCGGTGCAGTGCCCGGAGCGGCGACTCGCCCGGATCGATGCCGCCACCGGGCAACTGGAACTCCGGCTCCGGCTCCGCCTGGTGGGTCAGGAGCACGTCGCGCCCGTGCGGCAGCACGGCATAGACGCCGTGCCGTATCCGGTAGCTTTGCCCCCGCACCAGCGGTTCCCCGAACCGTCTGATCATAGCGCCTCTCTTGGCCTCCGGGTTGTCGTCCCCATATTCACGCGGTATGGCAGGGCGCAAGCGCCGAGGAAACCCCATGACAAGCCTGTCGATGATCGCCTGGGACGATACCGTCCTTCCGTTTCAGCTTGACCGGTCCGACATCCGCGGACGGGTTGCACGGCTCGATGGCGTGCTGGACCGCGTTCTCGCGCAGCACAACTACCCGGTCGTGATCGAGGCGCTGGTGGCCGAAGCGGCGCTTCTGACCGCGCTCATCGGGCAGACGATCAAACTGCGCTGGAAGCTGTCGCTCCAGGTCCGGGGCGACGGGCCGGTGCGGATCATTGCCACCGATTACTATGCGCCGGCGGAAAGCGGCGGAAGTGCGCGGATGCGCGCCTGGGCTTCCTTCGATGCAGATCGGCTCGACGCAGACGGGCCCGGATTCCCGCAGATAGGCAATGGCTATCTGGCGGTTCTGCTCGACCAGGGGCCGGGAACGACACCGTACCAGGGAATCACGCCGCTGGCCGGGGGCTCGCTTTCTGCTTGCGCAGAGACGTATTTCGCGCAGTCGGAGCAGCTTCCAACGCGCTTCGCACTGAGCTTCGGCAAGTCGCGCCTGCCGGGTGGCACCGAAAGCTGGCGAGCCGGCGGCGTAATGCTGCAGCACATGCCGAAGGCATCGCCGTTCGTGGCGAACGAAGGCGGCAGCGGCGAGGGCGGCCTGCTTGCTCCTGGCGATATTCTCGACGGCGAGGATGGGGAGAACTGGGCGCGCTCCAACCTGCTCCTTGATACGGTTGAAGACATGGAACTGATCGGGCCAAGGGTGACGCCCACCGACCTGCTGGTGCGGCTCTTCCACGAGGAGGGCCCGCGGGTCTTCGATGCGCAATCGGTGCATTTCGGTTGCTCCTGCTCGTCGGAGCGGGTGCGCGAGTCGCTTTCGATCTACTCGGCCAAGGATATCCGGCACATGACGACCGAGGCAGGCATCGTCACAGCCGACTGCCAGTTCTGCGGCGCGCACTACGAGTTTGATCCGGCGACGCTCGGCTTCGATGCGGCGAAGAGCCCCGATGAAGCCGGCTGATCCGCTCGCCCCGGTCCTTGCGGCGCTCGCCCGGCCGGGGCGGCCCACCTCGGACTATGACCTCAATCCCGGCACCCAACTGCCGGACGACCGGGTGCTGTGCGCTGCGGGGGTGCTGGTTGCGCTGCAAGCCGGGCCGCGCGGGGTGGAAGTGATCCTCACAAAGCGTTCCTCGCGGCTGAAGCATCATCCCGGCCAGATCGCCTTCCCCGGCGGAAAGGTCGACGCGGGCGACGCCGATGCCGTTGCCGCCGCGCTTCGCGAGGCGGAGGAGGAGATCGGCCTTCCCCGCCGGCAGGTCGAAGTCCTCGGCCGCGCCGAGGCGCATGAGACAGTGACAGGCTTTCTCGTGACCCCGGTCTTCGCCCGCATCCGCGGAGACTTCACGCCGGTTCCCGAAGCCGGCGAGGTCGAAGAGGTCTTCTCGGTCCCACTCTCCCACGCCGCTAACCCGGCCCGGTACCGGATCGAGGGCCGGCCGTGGCGCGGACAGGTGCGGCGCTACTACGCCGTGCCTTACGGGCCCTATTACATCTGGGGCGCCACCGCGCGTATTCTCAGGGCGCTTGCGGACCGGATGGCGGAATGAGGATCACCGATGCGTGGCTGAAGGACGAGGGGCTGCAGCAGGTGCTGCACCTTCTGACGGATGCAGGGCACCTGGCGTTCCTGGTTGGCGGCTGCGTGCGCAACGCGCTTCTGGGCAAGTCGGTCGCGGATATCGATATTGCAACGGATGCGGTGCCGGATCGGGTGACAGATGTCGCGCGCGCGGCCGGGCTGAAGGTCGTGCCGACGGGGGTTGAGCACGGCACGGTCACGGTCGTCGTCCAAGGCGTCCCGCACGAGGTGACGACCTTCCGGCGTGACGTGGAGACCTTCGGGCGCCACGCAACCGTCGCCTTTTCGACGTGTGTCGAAGAGGACGCGGCGCGACGGGACTTCACCATGAACGCGCTCTATGCCGACGCGGCGGGGCGCATCGTCGATCCGATCGGCGGGCTTCCCGACCTCATGGCGCGCCGCGTCCGCTTCGTGGGCGATGCCGATGCGCGCATCCGCGAGGACTATCTCCGCATCCTGCGCTTTTTCCGCTTCCATGCCTGGTACGGCGATGCCGAAGCCGGGATGGATGAGGCGGCGCTGGCAGCCTGCGGCGCGAATTCGGCCGGATTAGACACGCTTTCACGTGAAAGGATCGGCCACGAGATGCGCCGGCTTCTGGCCGCGCCCGACCCGGCGCCTGCTCTGGCCGCGATGCGGGCCACCGGGGTGCTCGCGCGGGTCCTCCCGGGGGCGGATCCGACCGCACTCGGGCCTCTCGTCCATCTCGAACCACCCTATGCGCCGGAGTGGATCCGCCGGCTTGCGGTGCTGGGCGGATCGGAGGCCGAAGATCGCCTGCGGCTTTCGCGCGCCGAGGGGCGGCGGCTTGCGACGCTGCTCGAGTGCCTCGGCGAAGGCGCCTCGCCGGCTGAGATCGCGTATCGGCACGGTGCGGAGGCGGCACGCGACACGGTCCTTCTGCGCAGTGCGAGCCTCGGCACCGCGCTGCCGACAGGCTGGGAGGAGGCCGTGGCCGAAGGCGCCGCGGCGCGCTTCCCGCTCCGCGCCGCAGACCTCATGCCGGGCCTGTCCGGCGCTGCACTGGGCGAACGGCTGAAGGTGCTCGAGGACCGCTGGATCGCCTCTGGCTTCCGATTGTCACGGGAACAATTGCTCGCTTGAAGGCTCGCTCCCTTACACGGCAAATTGGCCACCGGCCCCGGACTCACCGCCATGACCCCCGACACTTTTCCTGCGCTCCTCGCACTCGCCGTCGCCACGCTGTTCACGCCGGGGCCGAACAACGCCATGCTTGCGGCCTCCGGCGCGAATTTCGGCTTTCGCCGGACCCTGCCGCATCTTCTCGGTGTCGCGCTGGGTTTCCCGCTGATGCTGCTGATCGTCGGTCTGGCGCTCGGAGGGATCTTCCAGGCCAGCGCGCTCCTGCGCGAGGGCCTGCGCTGGGGCGGTGCCGCCTTGCTGCTCTGGATCGCATGGAAGATTGCCCGTTCGGGTGGAATCGGGTCGAAAAGCGAAGGCGCGCATCCGCTGCGCTTCCATCAGGCTATGGCGTTCCAGTGGGTGAACCCGAAGGCTTGGTCGATGGCGATTGCCGCGACCTCACAGTTCATCCTGCCGGAGGCGCCTTTGGTCACGGCCGCCGCGGTGGCCGCGACCTTCATGACGCTCGGGCTCAGCTCGTCGGCGACCTGGACCTACGCCGGGCAGGCAATCGCGCGGTGGCTCACGACCGCGCGGCGGCTCAGGGTCTTCAACCTGGTCATGGCCGGCCTGATCGCCCTGTCCGTCGTTGAGCTCATCCGGCACTGAGTTTCCCTTTCGACCGGTCTGATGTATATCCGGCCGGCAACCCGAAAGGCGCCGCTATGTTCAGGTTCTTCGAGAACCTTGTCGATCCCTATGTCGTCTACGAAGAGAAGGACGCGCCGCCGCAGCGGCTCCTTCCCTTCCTGATGGAGTATTCGCGACCGTTCCGCGGCGTGTTTATGGTGACCGCGGCGCTGAAGTGCGTCTCGGCGGCTCTCGACGTGGCGTTGATCTGGTATGTCGGGCGGATGGTGGACCTCCTCTCCCAGGGCGCGCCCGCCGACGTGATGAAGACCCACGGGACAGAGTTTGCCATTGCGGCGCTGGTGGTCCTCTTCGTACGCCCGATCGTTTCGGGGATAGACGTGGCGCTCCTGCACAACACGATCCTCGTCAACTACGGGGCACTCTTCCGCTGGCGCGCGATCCGCCATGTGCTGCGCCAGTCGGTCGGCTGGTTCGAGAACGATTTTGCCGGGCGCATTGCGAACCGACTGATGCAGACGCCGCCCGCGGCCGGCGACGCGGTGTTCCAGGTTTTCGACGCCGTTGCATTCGCCCTGACAACGCTCGTCGGGGCGGTCATCCTGCTCGGGAATGCGGATTCCCGCCTGATGGTGCCGCTCCTGATCTGGGCGGCACTGTATCTTGCGCTGATGCGCTGGACGGTGCGGCGCGCCGGTCCGGCATCGATGGCGTCTTCGGACGCGCGATCCTCTGTGACCGGCCGGGTGGTGGACAGCTTCACCAACATTCACTCGGTCAAGATGTTCGCCCATGACGACCGGGAGATCGCATATGTGGGCGAATCGATCGAGAACCTTCGCGCGACCTTCGCCCGCGAGATGCGCATCATAACCAGGATGGACGTGGTGCTGACGATGCTCAACGGCGCGTTGATAGTGTCGGCCACCGCGTTGGCGACCTACCTCTGGTACCGGGGCCAGGCCACGGTCGGCACCGTCGCGGCAGCGTCGGCGCTGGTGCTTCGGCTCAACTCGATGACCTATTGGATCATGTGGGCAATGACGAACCTCGTCCAGTCGCTCGGTGTCGTCGCCGAGGGGATGGAGACCATCGCCCAGCCGATCGGGCTGGTGGACGGGCCCGCCGCGTGCCCGCTCGAGTTCCGCGAGGGCCGGATCGAGACCGAAGGGCTGAGCCACCACTACGGCCGCGGCTTCGGGGGGCTCGACCGGGTGAGCCTGACGATCCGGCCAGGCGAAAAAATCGGCCTCGTCGGCCGGTCCGGGTCGGGAAAATCGACCCTGGTAAAGCTGCTTTTGCGTTTCTATGACCCGGAGGCCGGCCGCATTCTGATTGACGGACAGGACATCACGGGGGTGACGCAGGACAGTCTGCGCCGGCGGATCGGGATGGTGCAGCAGGACAGTTCGCTCCTTCACCGCTCGGTGCGCGACAACATTCTCTATGGCCGTCCCGGCGCGACCGAGGGCGAGATGGTGGAGGCTGCCCGTCGGGCCGAGGCGCATGACTTCATTCTCCAGCTCACCGATCCTGCGGGGCGCAAGGGCTATGACGCGGAGGTGGGCGAGCGCGGGGTGAAGCTGTCGGGCGGTCAGCGGCAGCGCGTGGCGCTTGCCCGCGTGATCCTGAAGGACGCGCCGATCCTCGTTCTGGACGAGGCGACCTCCGCCCTCGACAGTGAGGTGGAGGCGGCTATACAGGAAACGCTCTATGGCGTGATGGAGGGAAAGACGGTGATCGCCATCGCCCACCGGCTCTCGACGATCGCGCGGATGGACCGGATCGTCGTGCTCGACGACGGCAAGGTGGCCGAGCACGGAAGCCACGAGGAGCTTCTTGCGAGGGGGGGCCTCTACGCCCGCTTCTGGAACCGGCAGTCGGGCGGCTTCATCGGCACCGACGAGGCGGAGGCGGCTGAATGAGGGCCGGCGATCTGATCGACGCCTTCCGTCCGGCGGAGGGCCCGCCGCCGCAGTCGCTCGGTCGCTTCTTCCTATGGTGCCTCTCGGGTGCCTGGGGGCCGCTGACGCTCGCCGCCGTTCTTTCGGCGATTGCCGGGGTAATGGAGGTCGTGACGGCCTGGTTCCTTGGCGCCATAGTCGACGCGGCGCAATCCGGGAGCCCGGCAACCATCCTGGCCGATCACTGGCCGCTGCTCGCCGGCTTCGCGATCTTTCTTGTCGTCCTGCGCCCGATCGCTTTCGGCCTTTCGGCGGCCTCGAACTCCATCGTCGTGCAGCCGAATGTTCTGCCGCTGGTGCTGTCGCGGCTGCACCGCTGGACGATGGGCCATGCGGTGACCTTCTTCGACAACGATTTCGCCGGGCGCATCGCGCAGAAGCAGATGCAGGCCGCGCGTGCCGTCACCGACGTGGCGAGCGAAACGATCAACACCGTGGCCTTCGCGCTCGCCTCGCTTGCGGGCTCCGTTGCGTTCCTCGTGACGGTCGATGGCTGGATGGCGGCGGCGCTCGGCCTCTGGATTGCAGCCTATCTGCTCCTCATCCGCGCCTTCCTGCCCAAGGTGCGGGGCAAGTCCGCCGCGCGGGCGGGCGCGCGCGCGATGGTGACGGGGCAGGTCGTGGACACGATCACCAACATCAAGACGGTGAAGCTCTTCGCCCACGCCGAACACGAGGACAAGGCCGCGCTTCGTGCCATGGCGGGCTTCCGCGACACGGCGCTCGACTTCGGCGTCTTGTCCGCCTGGTTCCGGCTGTCGCTGATGATCCTCGCGGGCCTGCTGCCGCTGATCCTGATCGGCGGGTCGGTCCTGCTCTGGGCTGAAGGGCAGGCGACCACCGGCGATATCGCCGCCGCAGGGACGATCGCGATCCGCATCGCGCAGATGACCGGGTGGGTCAGCTTCGCGCTCATGTCGATCTACGGCTCCATCGGCGAGGTGGAGGACGGGATGCATACGCTGACACCGCCCCACACCCTCACCGATGCCCCGGGTGCCGGCGTGCTGGGCCGCGTGACCGGCGAGATCCGGTTCGAGGATGTGAGCTTCGCCTACGGCCGCCGCGCCGGAGGCCTCGACCATATCACCCTGACGGTCCGGCCGGGCGAAAAGCTCGGGATCGTCGGAGCTTCGGGCGCCGGGAAATCCACGCTCGTCGCATTGCTGCTCAGGCTCTACGACGCCGAAGAGGGGCGGATTCTCGTCGATGGCAAGGACGTGCGCGGCGTGACGCAGGAAAGCCTGCGCCGCCAGATCGGCATGGTCACGCAGGAGACCGCGATGTTCAACCGCTCTGCCCGCGACAACATCCTCTATGGCCGGCCCGACGCGAGCGAGGAGCAGATGGTGGCGGCCGCGCGCGCCGCCGAGGCCGACGATTTCATCCGCACACTCCAGGACCACAAGGGCCGCACCGGGTATGATGCCCACCTCGGCGAACGCGGGGTGAAACTGTCCGGCGGGCAACGGCAGCGCATCGCGCTGGCCCGCGCGTTCATAAAAGACGCGCCGATCCTTGTCCTCGACGAGGCAACCTCCGCGCTCGACAGCGAGGTGGAGGCAGCAATCCAGGGGGCGCTGCACCGGGTGATGCAGGGCAAGACCGTGCTCGCCATCGCGCACCGGCTCTCCACCATCGCCGAGATGGACCGGATCGTGGTGCTGGACGACGGCCGGCTGGTCGAGGAGGGGACGCACGCGGAACTTCTCGCCCGGGGCGGGCTCTATGCGCGCTACTGGAACAGGCAGTCTGGCGGGTTCATCGGCACCGAAGAGGCGGCGGAGTGAGGTTGACGGTCGAGCGGCTCGGCCACCTCGGCGACGGGATCGCGCGGGAGCCGGACGGAGACCCGGTCTTCGTGCCCATGGCGCTGCCGGGCGAGGTGGTGGAGGGCGAGGTCACCGACGGGCGCATGGCCGCGCCGAAGATCGTGACGCCCTCTCCCGACCGGGTGACGGCGCCATGCCCGCACTACCGCGCCTGCGGGGGGTGCGCGTTGATGCATGCCTCGAATTCCTTGGTGGCGCGCTGGAAAGAGGATGTGGTTCGTACTGCACTTGCCGCGCAGGGGATCGCCGCCCCTTTTCGTCCCGTAGTGACCTCGCCGCCACGCTCGCGCCGGAGGGCGACGCTGGCCGGGCGACGCACTAAGTCCGGGGCAATTGTCGGTTTCCACGGACGTGCCTCGGGGACGATCGTCGAGGTGCCGGGATGCAAACTGCTGCACCCCGGTCTCATGACGGCGTTGCCGGCGCTTGCCGAAATCACAGCGCTCGGCGCATCGCGGAAGGGCGAGGTGGCGCTGGCGCTGACGCACGGCGAAGCGGGGCTCGATCTGGCCGTTTCGAGCGGAAAGCCGCTGGATCAGAGCCTGTTTTCGGCCCTTTCTGGCGTCGCCGGGCGCGTCGACTTCGCACGCCTGACATGGGGGGGTCAGGTGATCGCGGCCCGTCGCCCCGTCATTCAGCGTTTCGGCGCCGCGCACGTCGTGCCGCCACCTGGCGCCTTTCTTCAGGCCACGGCCGAGGGCGAGGCGGCGCTCCTGTCCGCCGTATGCGACGCGGTTGGACCGGCGCGGCGGGTCGCCGACCTCTTTGCGGGGGCCGGGACCTTCACCCTGCCACTCGCCGACCGGCGCGAGGTGCACGCGGTGGAGGGCGACGCGGCAATGCTCGCGGCGCTCGACGCTGGCTGGCGGCAGACGCCGGGCCTGCGCCGCGTGACGACCGAGGCGCGCGATCTCTTCCGGCGACCCCTTCTGCCCGACCAGATGAAGGGCTTTGACGCCGTGGTGATCGACCCGCCCCGGGCCGGGGCCGAAGCGCAGATGCGCGCAATTGCGGCATCGCGCATTGCCGTTGTTGCCGCGGTCTCCTGCAACCCGGTCTCCTTCGCCCGCGACGCGCGCATTCTCCTCGCCGCGGGCTTCGTGCTCGACTGGGTGCAGGTGGTGGATCAGTTCCGCTGGTCCCCGCACGTCGAGCTTGCGGCGCGTCTCAGTCGGGTGATCACAGGATCGTGAGGCATGGGATCGGCAGAAAGGCGCCGACTTCCGGCCGATGGCGGAGAGATGTATCCTCCCTCGTCAAAAGCCGGAACGGCGAGGACCGAGGGGCAGCGCACGCGAGATGAGACGCAGGACATTTCTGACGACCGCCGCAATCGGTATGGTGGGGGCTGCCCTGCCCGCCGCTGCCCGATCCAAGTTCCGGGCCTATGCCGGGCCGGAGATAACGCAGATTGTCGTCCACAAGGCCAAGCGCCGGATGTATCTGGTCAGCGGCACGAATGTCGTGAAGCACTACCGCATCGCGCTCGGCGGCAACCCGGTCGGGCCGAAGCGGTTCGAGGGCGACGGCAAGACGCCGGAAGGGCTCTACTACATCGACCGTCAGAACCCCGACAGCACCTTTCACCTTTCGCTCGGCATCTCCTACCCGAACGAAGAGGACGTCGCGCGGGCAGAGGCCGAGGGCAAGCTGCCCGGCAGCGACATCTTCATTCACGGCCGCGCACGAAAGAACCGGGGGCGGGGGCGGGACTGGACCGCCGGCTGCATCGCCGTGAAGGACCGCGAAATGGAAATGATCTACGCGATGGTGCGGATCGGCACGCCGATCTTCATCCTGCCGTAAGGCCGCGCGGCAAAAAGTTCAAGCACGGCGACGCTTTAGCCGCCGGTAACCAGCGTCCACCAGATCTTGCCGCCCGGCTCCTGGAACCAGGCGAAACCGACATCCCGCGCGGCGGGATCGAGGATCACCGCACGGGTGTCGGGCAATTCCATCCAAGCCGACAATGTTTCAAGTTCGGTCTCGTAGGTCTCCGAGATGTTCTCTCCGAGCATCCGGCCCTGGTAGCCGGTCCGTTGCACACGCAGAAGCGGAGACGACCCATCGGAACCGAAATGCCATGGCCGGTTCTGCACCGCCATGTCGCGCGAATGCGTGGCGGCAGCGGCCGTCAGGAGGGGGTTCAGCGTCAGCGGGGCGGCGCCAGCGGCGGAGCGCAGCGAGTTGACGGAATCGACCATGGAATAAGTGATCCGACCCTCGTCGCCCGGCTTGATCATGTAGGCCTGCGGCAGCGGCCGACCGTCCGGCCCCAACTGAGGCGGTGTCGTCACACAGCCGGCAAGTGCAAGAGCCGCAGCAAGGCACAGGGTCAATCGACGGATCATCTCGCAACCTTCGGATTTTTGCAGACCCGTCCTTTACAGCGTCATCCGCCACTGTTCAAACGCCAACTTGCGCGTCGGCGGCAGGACGCAAACGGCGGCTGACACGAGAGTGAATTGAGGAAGGCATCACGTCCGAGTAGAATGGCTTGGGTTGTGCGGCCGTTTCGTGGCGCCGAGCAATCACGAAAGACACGGATCTTCAGACCGGGACCCAAGAGGATGAGCATCAATACCACCCGCGGCCTAAGCCGCCGCACACTCATCGGCACCGCCGCCGCAGCGGTCGGAAGCGCGCTCGCCGCTCCCGTTCTCGCGCAGAGCGGCGCCGGCACGACCGAGTTCGAGAACGACCTCAACTCAAACATCCGCCGCAACATATCGAGCTTCCGCTCGTTGCAATGGCAGCCCTACTTTTCGGACACGAAGAACGGTGCCGTTCTCGTCGACACCACTTCGCGGGCGCTGCACTTCTGGTCCGAGGACCAGACCGTCTACCGGCTCTATCCGACGAGCGTGCCCCTGACCGAGGACCTGACGCGCCGTGGACGCACGGCGATCGTCAAGAAGGTGGTCGGGCCGGAGTGGCGGCCGACACCTGCGATGAAGGTTCGCAATCCGGAGTGGCCCGACTACGTCGGCCCCGGTCCGGATAACCCGCTTGGAACCCACGCGCTTTATCTTTCGTGGGAGTTTTATCGCATCCACGGTACGCACGACACGCGGAAGATAGGCCGGCGTTCGTCCAATGGTTGTATCGGGTTGTATAATGAGCACATTGCCGAGCTTTATTCGCTCACCAAAGTGGGCACACAGGTGTTGCTAATTTGACGATACGGGCAAAACTTTCGTTGCGCAGAGACGGGTTCGTTGCACAAAACGAGCTATCTGAGGTAGTGGGAATCCGAGGTGTTTTGACTGCCGCGACGACCTCGCTTATCCATCTGTCGCGGTGAAAATGGAGAGTTAGATGAAGAAGCTCGCGCTCGCCGCTGCCCTTTCCCTCGCTGCTACCTCGGCTTTCGCCGGTGGCGTGGAACCCGTCATGGAGCCGGCCCCTGTCGAACAGGCCGCGTCGTCCTCGAACGGTGGCCTGATCGTTCCGCTGCTGCTCCTGGTGCTCGTCGCCGCTGCTGCCAGCAACTGATATTCCCGGCTTCGGCCGGAATGGAAAGGGCGGTGGATATCCACCGCCTTTTTCATTTCGCGCGCCGAATGCCTAAACCGCCCATCCGGCAAGGTTCGCCCCAAGCACTGCCATCAGGGCGACGATATGTGCGTCGTCGTCATTCAGGCAGGGGATATAGGTGAACTCCTCCCCGCCAGCGTGCTCGAAGGCCTCGCGGATTTCTCCCTGAATCTCCTCCAGCGTCTCGATGCAATCGGCCGAGAAGGCTGGCGAGATGACCGCAATGCGCTTCCTGCCGGCGCTTGCAAGCTCCGCCACATGCTCGACCGTGTAGGGCCGCAGCCACTCCTCTCTGCCGAAGACGGACTGGAAGGTCGTGTCGATCGAGCCCTGGGCCCAGCCCAGCCTTTCTCGCAAGAGACGAGAGGTCTTCTGGCACTGGCAGTGGTAGGGGTCGCCTTCCATCAGGTAGCGCTTCGGCATCCCGTGGTAGGAGGCGACCAGAACGTCGGGCCGGTGTTCCAGCCCGGAATATGCACGCTCGACCGATTGCGCCAGAGCCTCGATGTACAGGGGATGATCGAAATACTCCGGCACGGTCCGGACGGCAGGTTGGCGCTTTTCCTTCATCAGCGCGCGAAAGAACTGGTCGTTCGCGGTGGCCGAGGTGGCGCCGGCGTATTGCGGATAGAGCGGCAGGAAGACGATCTTCTCGCAGCCGGCCGCCACCATGCGGCGCACGACGCTCTCGGTCGAGGGATTGCCGTAGCGCATGCAGAACTCGACCATCACGCCCTCGCCGTAGCGAGCGGACACGGCGGAGCGCAGCTTCGCCACCTGCGCCTTCGTGGTCGTCATCAGCGGGCTTTCGCCCTTGTCGTGATTCCAGATCGACTTGTAGTTGGCGCCGGAGGTGAAGGGACGCTTCGACAGGATGACAAGCTGGAGGAGCGGCTGCCACTTCCAGGCCGGGAAGTCGATCACCCGCTTGTCGGACAGGAACTCCGACAGATAGCGGCGCATCGACCAGTAGTCGTAGTTGTCCGGCGTGCCGAGGTTGGCCACGAGGATGCCGATACGGGCATTCATCACCGGAGGGTGGTCGGCGGGGGCGTGGGTCAGGCGGCCCTCTCCTGGGCGAACGGTCTCGGCGTCCATGGCATCCTCTTCGGTAAGCTAGTCCGACATAGAGGGAAAATCGCGCCGGTCAATCGTCCGCGCGGGAGAGCGGTGTCTCCGTCGCGCCAAGCGCGTCCGCCAGCCGCTGCGCTGCCGACCCGGGGCGCAGGGGCTTGGGCTGACTGGCATCGGGCGCCCATCCGGTCAGCCAGATCATCTCGAAGGTCGCTGCAACGCGGCCGCCGCCGGCCGGGAAGGTGCCGGAATAGATTTCGGCGGCCGTCGGAAAAAGCGCACGCGCCGTGGCCCGGCGCGACCGGGCGGCCAGCGCATTGCCCTCGCCCATTGCGCGCAGGTCCGCGATCAAGTGGAACATCGTGGCATAGGTCACCGTCTTCCTGACCGAATCGGCGACCGGCAGGGCGAACCCCGCCCGCTGGAGAAGCGCGCCGAGGTCGCGGATCTCGCCCATGGGCAGGACGCGGAGTGAAAGCCCGCCAGTCAGCCGGCTTTCCGCCTCTGCGAGTGCCGCACGCAATTCCGAAAGCGTCCGCCCGCCGAAAAGCACGCCGAGGAAAAGCCCGTCGGGACGCAGCGCTCGCCGACACTGGATCAACTGTCCGACCGGGTCACCCGACCAATGCAGCGACAGCGCATGGACCACCAGATCATGCGCGCCTTCGTCGAGCGCCAGCATCTCGTCATCGGCGACGATACGGGCGCCGGGCAGTATCTCGGTCCAGGGAGCCGGGAACGCGGTCACCACGGCAGGGTCCGTAAACGTTTTGTTAACCTCGCCCAGTCTCTCCTCGGCTTCGGCGGCAGCCTCTTTGTGCAGGAAGAGATCAGCGCCCTGTGCCAGCGCGCGGGCACGGTTGCGGGACAGGGCGGCACGGTCGGTGAATTTCGGCGGATTGGACATGATCGGTGACCCTAGGGTGCTTCGCGCGGGATTGCAAAGCGCGCTCCAGCTTCTCTTTCCGCCGCAATGCATCTCCTGCGGTGACCCGACGGTCAGCGACTTCGGTCTCTGCGGCGTGTGCTGGCGGCAGACGCCCTTCATCACGGGGCTTGTCTGCGACCGCTGCGGCACTCCGCTGCCGGGCGAGGAGGAGGGGCGGGCCGAGTATTGCGACGACTGCCTGACCGTTGCGCGGCCGTGGGAAAGGGGGCGGTCGGCGCTTCTTTACCGGGACAATGCGCGAAAGCTTGTCCTTGCGCTGAAGCACGGCGACCGGCTGGACCTGGCCCGTCCCGCCGGCGGCTGGCTGCATCGCGCGGCGCGACCCCTCTTGCGCGACGGCATGCTCATCGCGCCGGTGCCGCTGCACTGGACCCGCCTCGTTCGCAGGCGCTTCAACCAGTCCGCACTTCTGTCGAAGGCGCTGGCGCGGGAGGCTGGGCTCGACCACTGCCCCGACCTGCTCCTGCGCACGCGTCGCACGCAGAGCCAGGACGGACGCGACCGCGACGGGCGCTTCGCGAACGTCGCCGGTGCGATCCGCGTGCATCCGCGTCGCCGCGACCGGATGGTGGGCCGGCACCTGCTTCTCGTCGATGACGTGATGACCTCCGGCGCGACACTTGCCGGAGCGGCGGAAGCCTGTATCGCAGCCGGCGCCGCATCCGTTTCGGTTGTGACACTGGCGCGCGTTGCGAAGGATGCCTAAATCCCTATAGTCGCAGCGACTTCCGGATTGAGGCCAGAACTTGCCCCGCATCGAGATCTACACCACACCCTGGTGCCCCTATTGCCTTGCCGCCAAGCGCCTTCTGGACAAGAAGGGCGCCACTTACGAGGAGACGGACGTCTCTCGCGATCCGGCGATGCGGGCCGAAATGACGCAGCGCGCCAGTGGGCGGTACACCGTGCCGCAGATCTTCATCGGAGAACGCCATGTCGGCGGATCCGACGACCTTCACGCACTCGACCGGTCGGGCAAGCTCGACCCGCTTCTCGCGGCCTGAACCGATGCGCGCGGCCCTCCTCCAACTTTCGGTGACGGACGATCCGGCGGCGAACCTGCCGGTGACGCTGTCATTGGTGAGGGAGGCGGTGGCGGGTGGCGCGGGTTTCGTGCTGACGCCGGAGGTGACGAACTGCCTTTCGTCCGACCGGGCCCGCCAACGCGCGGTGCTGCGGCACGAGGAAGACGATGTCACGCTCGCCACCCTCCGGGAAGAAGCTGCGGCGCGGGGCATCTGGCTGCTTGTCGGCTCGCTCGGCTTGCTGACGCATGACGCAGACGGGCGCCTTGCCAACCGCTCATTCCTTGTCGCGCCTGACGGTGCGGTCGCGGCGCGCTACGACAAGATCCACATGTTCGACGTGAACGTGTCGGAGACCGAGCAATACCGCGAATCGTCCGGTTACCGGCCCGGGACGCGGGCCGTGCTTGCGGATACGCCCTTCGCGCGCGTCGGACTCACCATTTGCTACGACGTACGCTTCCCGCATCTCTACCGCCGCCTCGCGCAGGCCGGAGCGCAGGTTCTCACCGTTCCGGCCGCCTTCAACGACACGACCGGTGCGGCGCATTGGCATTCGCTTCTCCGCGCCCGGGCGATCGAGACCGGCGCCTACGTGCTCGCCCCGGCCCAGACCGGGACCCACGCCGCCCACAACGGCAAGCCCCGGCGCACCTACGGCCATTCGCTCGCGGTCTCGCCCTGGGGCGAGGTCCTCGTCGATGCCGGGACAGACGTGGGGGTGATCTTCGTCGATCTCTCCCTCGCCGAGGTGGACCGGGCGCGCGCGCGGGTGCCCTCGCTCAGCCACGACCGTGATTTCGAGGGGCCATGAGATGGCGGATACCGACGATCCCCTCGCCGTCGCACTCTTCTCTGAAGTGTTCATGGCCGATCAGCTTGTGCGGAACCGCATCAGCCGGGCCCTGCCGAAGGGAATGGAGCTCAGTCACTTCGCCGTCCTGAACCATCTTGCGTATCTGAACGACGAACGCTCGCCCGCGCAGCTTGCCGACGTGTTCCATGTGACCCGTGGCGCAATGACGAATACGCTCGCCAAGCTGGAATGGGCGGGACATGTGCACATCCGCCCCGACTGGGACGACGCCCGACGCAAGTTCGTCTCGATCAGCCCCGCCGGCCGGTCGGCGCGCGACGCGGCACTTGCGGCAATCACCCCGGTCGTGGGCGACGTGGTCCGCTCCGTCGGCGCCGACAAGGTTCGTGCCGCCCTGCCGGTCCTGCGGGAAATCCGCCTGCGGCTTGGCGAGGATTAGGCGCGGTTCACGCTCGCCATGACGTAGTTCACCGACAGGTCGCGGTCCGAGATCGCCCAGGTCCAGGTGACGGGGTTGAAGACGAAGCCCTTGCGGTCCACCGGATCGAGCGCGGCACCCCGCAGGAAGCCTTCAAGTTCTGCCGGCGTGATGAACTTCGCCCAGTCGTGGGTGCCCTTGGGGAGCCATCGCATTACCCATTCCGCGCCCACGATCGCCATCATGAAGCTCTTGGGATTGCGGTTGATGGTGGAGGCGACGATGAGGCCGCCGGGTTTCATCAGCGTCTGGCACGTCAAAAGGAATGCCGCCGGATCGGCCACATGCTCGAC
>NZ_JAYRTX010000062.1:0-19881 GCF_041919395.1 Albidovulum sp. | reverse complement strand
GAACGTTCCGTCGAGGCCGAACTGGCGGCCCGGTCCGAGATCGCAGAACGCATTGCCGACGCGACGCTCCACGCCTCCGGACCCGCGCGCGTTCTCTATCGCCTCGCCCGGCCCGGAGAGATCGTCGCCGGTGGCGGCAAGATACTGACGCTGATCGACCTCGACGAAGTCTACATGGAGTTCTTCCTGCCTGCGACCGACGCCCCGCGCGTCGTCATTGGCGACGAGGCGCGGATTGTGGCGGACATCATGCCTGATCAGTCTGTCCCCGCGACGGTGACCTTTGTCTCGCCGCAAGCGCAGTTCACGCCGAAGCAGGTCGAGACGCTGAGCGAGCGTGAAAGCCTGATGTTCCGTGTCCGGGTGCGGATCCCGCCGGAATTCGTGCTTGCGCGGGTGGATCAGGCCAAGACCGGCGTACGCGGCGTTGCCTGGGTGCGTCTTGCCGCCCCGGACGGCCGTCTGGCCGCCTGGCCGGATGGCCTGACCCCGCCGGTTCTCGGCGTGCCGGCGGCGGCGCAGCCATGAACGGCGTGGTCGAACCCGTGGCGCGGGTCGGCCGCGTCACCCATCGCTATGGCAAGGTGGTGGCGCTCTCTGATCTGACGCTCGATCTTCCTGCCGGACGGATGGTCGGGCTGATCGGTCCGGACGGCGTGGGCAAATCGACGCTGATGGGCCTGATCGCCGGGGCCAAGCGACTTCAGCAGGGCAAGGTAACCTGTCTTGGCGGCAGCATGGCCAAGGCACGCCACCGCACAACCATGGGCGGGCGCATCGCCTTCATGCCGCAGGGGTTGGGACGCAACCTCTACCACGACCTTTCGGTACGCGAGAACATGGAGTTCTTCGGCAAGCTCTTCGCTCTTGGCCGTGCCGAGCGCCGCGCACGGATCGAACGGTTGACCCGGGCCACCGGGCTCCATCCTTTCCTCGACCGTCCGGCGGGAAAGCTGTCGGGGGGAATGAAACAGAAGCTGGGGCTGTGCTCCTCGCTGATCCATGACCCGGATTTCCTGCTGCTTGACGAACCCACGACCGGGGTGGACCCCCTGTCGCGCCGACAGTTCTGGGATCTGATTGCGGCGATCCGTGCCGACCGTCCGGAGATGAGCGTACTCGTCTCGACCGCCTACATGGAAGAAGCCGCTCTCTTCGACCACCTGGTGGCGATGGACGGCGGTCGCGTGCTGGCCGAGGGCCCGCCGGCCGAACTGATGGCAAGGACGGGCACAGCCACGGTCGGCGATGCCTATGTCGCGCTCATGCGGCAGACGAATGCGGACGAGCATGCGTCCCCGCCTGCCGCACCTCGCCCGGCCGATCTGCCCGAAGGCGGCGAGATCGCCATCCGTGCGCGCGGGCTTACCCGCCGGTTCAGCGACTTCACGGCTGTCGATTCCGTCAGCTTCGACATCTCCCGGGGCGAGATATTCGGCTTTCTCGGCTCGAACGGATGCGGCAAGACAACGACAATGAAGATGCTGACCGGCCTTCTGCCCGCGACCGAGGGAGAGGCGTGGATCTTCGGCCAGCCCGTTGCCGATCAGGGGATGGAGGCGCGGGCCCGCGTGGGATTCATGTCGCAATCCTTCTCGCTTTATGGCGAGCTGACGGTGCAGGAAAACCTTGTCCTTCACGCGCGACTCTACCATCTGGGGCCCGCGCTCTCTGCGGCACGCCTGGCCGACCTTGTGCCCCGCTTTGGTCTGACCGAGCACATGGGCCAGAAGGCGGGCGATTTGCCGCTGGGGCTGCGGCAGCGGCTGTCGCTGGCGGTGGCGGTGATCCATTCCCCCGAAATCCTGATCCTGGACGAACCGACCTCGGGCGTCGATCCGCAGGCACGCGACGATTTCTGGCGCCTTCTCCTCGACCTGTCGCGGAATGACAAGGTGACGATCTTCATCTCGACCCATTTCATGGACGAGGCGATGCGTTGCGACCGCATCTCGCTCATGCATGCAGGACGAGTTCTGGTGTCGGACCGGCCTGAGAAGATCGTGGAGGACAGCGGTGCCGCCTCGCTGGAGGAGGCCTTTATCGCCTATATGGCCGCCGAACTGCCTCCGGAAACCGAAGCGCCGCCAGCACTGACAGCCAAAGCGGCAACTTCTCCTGATGCGGCGGGTTTCAGCCTTGGCCGGCTTCTGGCCTTCACCTCGCGCGAGGCAATGCAAGTGCGCCGCGATCCGGTGCGGCTGGCCTTCGCCTTTCTCGGCAGCGCGCTTTTGCTGCTGGTCATGTCCTTCGGCATTTCGCAGGAGGTGCGCGACATTCCCTTTGCCGTCCTCGACCATGACGACAGCCCCGCGAGCCGAGCCTATGTCTCGGCCTATCGCGATTCCCCCTGGTTCAAGCTGAAATCGCCGATCCTGGACGTGCAGGCGCTGGACGACCGGATGACCAGTGGCGAACTGGCGCTGGCGCTGGAAATCCCGCCCCGGTTCGGCGCCGATCTGCGGGGCGGCCATGGCAATGCCGTTGCCGCCACGATCGACGGCGCGGATACGGCGCGCGCCGGCACGATCGAAAGTTATGTGTCGGGCGCGCATGGGTCGGCACTGGCCGGGATCGCACCGGGGCGGGCCGAGGCGCAGATGCCGCCCCCCGTCACGCTGGAGCCGCGCTTTCGCTACAACCCTGACATGGCCAGCCTGCCGTCGATCGGGCCGTCGATTCCACCGCTCCTGCTGTTGCTGTTCCCGGCCATCCTGATGGCGGTCAGCGTGGCGCGGGAGAAGGAGATCGGCACGATTACCAATTTCTACGTCACGCCGACGGGTCGGGCCGAATTCCTCATCGGCAAGCAGCTTGTCTACATCGGCATCGCGCTTCTGAACTTCGCCATCCTGACGGCGCTGGTGGTGCTGGTGCTGGGGGTGCCTTTGCGTGGCAGTCCGCTGGTTCTGGTGCTCGCAACGCTCGTCTATGTCGTTGCGGCAACTGGCTTCGGCCTCATGGTCTCGATGATGACGTCGACCCAGGTCACCGCGGTCTTCGCCAGCACGGTGCTGTCGGTGATGCCGACCTTGCAGTTCTCGGGGATGCTGACGCCGGTCTCGTCGCTCGAAGGCCCGGCGCGCGTCATGGGCAGCCTCTGGCCCACAACATGGTACATGATGGCGAGCGTAGGGAGCTACACCAAGGGTCTGGGCTTCGCCGACCTCAGCGGCGCGCTTGTGCGGCTTGCGGTGTTCGGGCCCGTCTTCACCGGGATCGCGATCGCCATCCTGAAAAAGCAGGAGAGGTAGATGCGCCCCCTGATCAATACTTTCTGGCTGACCGGGAAAGAGCTGAAAAGCGTCCTTGGCGACCCGGTCATGGTGATCTTGATTGCCTGGTCCTTCGTCGTGGCCGTCATGCTCGAGGCGCAGGGCGCGGGCGACACGGTGCGCAATGCCTCCATCGCCATCGTGGACGAGGACCGCTCGCCCCTGTCGCGTCAGATCTCGGATGCGCTGATGCCGCCCTGGTTCCAGGCGCCGGTCGAGATGACCGCCGATCAGGCCGCCGCCGCGATGGACCGGGGTGAGGTCATGTTCGTCCTGTCCTTCCCGCCGCGCTTTGCCGCCGATGCCCTTGCGGGTCGGGCGCCCACCGCGCAGCTTCTGGCGGATGCGACGGCGGTGTCGCAGGCGCAGCTTGGCACCGACTATCTGCGCAATATCGTCCAGCAGGAGGCGCGGGTGTTCCTGGCCGCCAGCCCTGAAGCCGCACCGCCCGGTCTGGGGCTGGAACTGCGGCGCGCCTTCAACCCCAATGGCAACCCGGTCTGGTTCAAGGCGATGTCATCCCTGCTCAATCAGCTGTCCGTCCTCACCATCGCCCTGACTGGTGCGGCCATGTTGCGCGAACGCGAACACGGCACGATCGAGCATCTGATGGTCATGCCGCTCAGCCCGGCCGAAGTGGCGGTGTCCAAGGTGCTGGCGACGATGGTCGTGGTGCTGGCGGCCTTCACCGGGTCCTTGCTGATCGTCGTCCGGGGGGTGCTGGACGTTCCTGTGGCGGGCTCGATGCCGCTGCTGGTGAGCGGGGCCGCGGTCTACCTTTGGGCTGCAGCAGCAATCGGAATGCTTCTGGGCACACTCGCGCGAAGCATGGCGCAATTCGCGCTTCTGGTAATCATGGTGATCATCCCGGTCATCATGCTTTCGGGCGGCATGGGTGCCGTGGAAAGCCAGCCCGACCTCGTGCAGAAGCTGACACTGGCGCTGCCCTCGCGGCACTTCCTTGCCTTCGCCAAGGCAGTGGCGTTCCGTGGCGCCGGACTCGATGCCGTCTGGCCGCAACTGGCACTGATGGCGGGGCTGGGGGCGGCGTTCTTCGGCGCGAGCCTCGCGCTTTTCCGTCGGTCCATGAGCGTGACCGGATGATCCCGGGATCGAAATCACCGGCTCTTGCCTTGCCGAAGACGCGGGAAACCGGTCGCCGCGCGGCAACTGCAACTTTTGCTCGTCACGAAGGAAACCCGGATGAGCCCGCAAGTCAGGACAAGCGGCACTGCCAGGTTGCCGTCAAGCATGCCGGCGCTCCTGGCGGGACGCCCGAGCATTGGGCTGGCTGGCTGGCCACGCACGCGTCCACCGATCCCCTGTCCGCACCTTGGTTCCAGGAGCACCCGGACAGAGCTGTCCGGCGCTCGCCGACGCGCGGGGAACTTCTGTCCATCAACGGTGAGGCCCGCCGCGGCCCGTCCTGTGACAAGATGAGGAATTCATGCCTGAACGCCCCCGCATTCTGACCATCGCAGCCGCTGTGGCCGTGATCTTCGGCGCAATCACCATCATTTCGGGCGCGCGGGCCTTGATTGCCCCAGGGCCCGGTGTGGTGCCATTCGTGCTCTGGTTCAACTACGTCGCCGGATTTGCCTATATCGCCGCCGGTTACGGTCTCTGGCGCGGGGCGACATGGGCAGGAGGGCTCGCAGGTGCCATCGCACTGGCAACGGCGATCATCTTTCTGGGGTTCCTCTGGCATATCGTTCAGGGCGGGGCGTGGATGGGCCGCACCCTGGGCGCGATGGGGATTCGCACCGCGGTCTGGGCGGCGATCGCGATAATCGCATTCCGGTGGCGTACCCGCCATGTCCGCCGGCTGGAGTGAGGGGGCGAGGGCGCCGGACCGCGCCTTCAGATGCGAAAGAGCCTCTGGGTCAGCCGCGGCATGAGGCCCTTGAACCGCAGGGGCGCGTCCGTCGCCGCGAGGCAGATGCAGGGCGCGCCGGGTCCAGCCACGGGCACGTGGGTCAGGTCGTTGTCCGCGACCTCCAGATCGCCCACGCCGAAGCGGTCCGTCTCGTCGACGAAGCTGCCTTGCAGCACGAGCGTCAGTTCGATCCCGTTATGACCGTGCTCCGGCACCGCCTGGCCGGCGGGGATGTGGAGCAGTCGCACGCTGCCCTCCGCCCCCGCGTGCAGGATGCACTGCCGGACGCCGAGACCGAGCGACTTCCAGCGCGGCGGGGCACCCTTCAGCGCCTCGACCAGCGGCCCGGGATAGATACCCGACCGGCGCGGAGGTGCGGCGGGCGCCGGCGGAGCGGCGTCGAGCCGGGAGAGCACAGCCGCACGCAGGCCAGAGGACAGGTCCGCGGCCGCCGCCTCCTCCAGCGCCGCACCGCCGAGCGCCTCTTGGGAGTGAAGCCGAGCACGGCACTCGTCGCAGAGCGAGACGTGCGACGCCACGACAAGTCCGAAAGGATAGTCGAGTGCGCCCGTCGCGTAGTCGCGCATCATCGGGTCGGGAACATGGTGCCTGATTTCGTTCATTTCCTGCGAAGTCCCTGAAGCTCGTGACGGAGCCTGTCCATCCCGAGCCTTATCCTTGCCTTGATGGTTCCGAGCGGCAGACCGGTCGTGTCACGGATCTCGACATGGGTCAGTTCGCCGAGATAGGCCCGCTCGATCATCTGCCGCTGTTCCGGCTTCAGCCGCGCCAGCGCGTTGCGCAGTGCCGCCGCCTCCTGCTCGAGGCCGAGGATCTGGTCGGAATCGGGGCTCGGGTCCACCTCGACCGTCAGTTCCTCGGGCTCCGGCCGCCGCTTGCGGCGGGCGAGGTCGATCTGGCGGTTGCGGGCAATGCGGTAGATCCATCCCGCAACCGGCGCGCGGGCTGCGTCGAACTGGTGGGCGTTCTGCCAGACGGAGAGCATCACGTCCTGAACGATGTCCTCTGCCTCCGCCGCACTCGCGCCCGACCGCATCGCCACCGCCTTGAGCCGGGGCGCATAAAAGTCAAAGAGCCGGGCGAAAGCCGCCCGGTCGCGGCGGTCCCTGACCGCGATCATCCAGGCGGTCTGCGCCCCCGTATCTGTGGCTGCGCGGGTCGCCTGTTCCGTTCCGGCCTCAGCCTTTATCCCCGACCTGTCCGGCATCCGCCGCCCACCCGCCTGTCTGGCCATGACCAGTCCGGCCGCGTTGGCGCGGCACGTGACGGGGGCGACTGTCGCAGGCATCGGGTCGAGGTTCAACATGCTCCTGATACGGAGGGACTGCGAGGATGGATCACAAAAAGAGTGATCCGGACGGCGGGGGGATGCGTAGAAAGGCGAAACTCCGGGAGTTCATGAATGTCCTTTGATGCCCCCCCCCTCGCCGGCAGGCGGATCGCCGTGATCGGCGGCGGCGTGTCCGGCCTTGCCGCCGCCTACCGGCTGGCGCCCCGCCACCGCGTCACACTCTTCGAGGCGGAGTCGCGGCTCGGCGGGCATGCGCGGACGGTGATCGCCGGGCGACGCGGGGACCAGACTGTCGATACCGGCTTCATCGTCTTCAATTACGTCAACTATCCGCACCTGACCGAGATGTTTGCCGATCTTGACGTGCCGGTCGCCAAGAGTTGCATGAGTTTCGGCGCGACGATCGACGGGGGCCGCGTGGAATACGGGCTGATGAACCTCTCGGCCATCACCGCGCAGAGGCGTAACGCGCTGAGGCCGTCCTACCTCAGGATGCTCCGTGACATCTTCCGATTCAATGCGCAGGCCGAAGCCGCGGTCAAGGACGACACGATGACCATCGCCGATCTCGTCGACCGGCTACGGCTCGGCCCCTGGTTCCGGCACTACTACCTCATGCCGATCTGCGGCGCGATCTGGTCGACGCCGACCGACCGGATCGGCCAGTTTCCGGCCCGCGCGCTGGTGAACTTCTTCCGCAACCACGCGCTCCTTTCGGCCTGGGGACAGCACCAGTGGTGGACGGTCGATGGCGGCAGCGTGGAATATGTCCGCCGGCTTCAGGCGCGCCTCGCGGCCACGGGCTGCGACCTTCGCCCCGGCACTCCGGTCCGCGCGGTCAGCCGCGACGCCCTCGGGCCGATGGTGCATACCGGCAAGGCCGAACCCGAACGCTTCGACGAGGTCATCCTCGCCTGCCACTCCGACCAGGCGCTGCGCCTTCTCTCCCAGCCCACCGCCGAGGAACGGCACATCCTGTCGCGCCTGCGCTATCAGGACAATCGTGTCGTCCTCCATGCCGATGCCGGGCAGATGCCGCGCCGCCGCCGCTGCTGGTCAAGCTGGGTCTACCGCGCCGATACCCGCCGGCCCGCCACGCGGATCGGCGTCACCTACTGGATGAACAAGCTGCAGAACATCCCCGCGGACGACCCGATGTTCATCTCGCTGAACCCCGCCGACGAGATCCCGGACCATCTCGTCTATGACGACACGGTCTTCCGCCATCCCGTCTTCGACACCGCCGCCTTTGCGGCGCAGGCGGAGTTGGGCGCGATCCAGGGCAAGAACCGGACATGGTTCGCCGGCGCCTGGACACGCTACGGCTTTCACGAGGACGGCTTTGCAAGCGCGGTCCGCATCGCCGAGGCGATGGAGCCTCAGCCGGCATGATCTTCGCCCCGGAACACATTGCGGGGCACACGACCCACGCGCGGCGGGGCAGCATTGCCAATGCCTTCCGCTACGGGGTGGATTACGTGCTGATCGACCCGGCGGTTCGGTCGGGCCCGCGGCTTTTCTCGCGCA
Source organism: Albidovulum sp. (assembly GCF_041919395.1). Taxonomy (NCBI): domain Bacteria; kingdom Pseudomonadati; phylum Pseudomonadota; class Alphaproteobacteria; order Rhodobacterales; family Paracoccaceae; genus Albidovulum; species Albidovulum sp. Next base: position 11,891 of record NZ_JAYRTX010000062.1, on the reverse strand, counting down.
ACCGCTTCAACCTCGCCGCCGTCCACGACCGCGACCACGGCGGCCCGCGCCGGGCAGGGCAGGGGGCGGGATGGGCGCACCGGGTGCTCGAGACCCGCGGCTTGCCGCGCGCGGGCTACGACCGGCTCCTGCTCCTCACCCAGCCGCGCTTCATGGGCTACGGCTTCAACCCCGTGTCCTTCTGGCTCGCGCTCAGGCGAGGGGAACTTGTGGCCGTCATCGCCGAGGTCAACAACACCTTCGGCGATCGCCACAGCTACCTCTGCGCCAACCCCGGCTATGCGCCGATCGGCCCGGCCGACAGGATCGAGGCGGCGAAGATATTCCATGTCTCGCCATTCCAGAAGGTCGCGGGTGGATACACCTTCGGTTTCCTCCTCGCCCCGGACCGGATCGCCATAACCATCGCCTTCCGCCACGGCGAAGAGGGCCTTTTCGCCACGCTCGCAGGGCCCCGCCGTCCCCTGACAAGCCGCTCGCTACTCGCCGCCGGATTCCGCCGGCCGGCGGGCGCGCTTCGCACGGTCGCGCTCATCCACTGGCAGGCGCTGAAGCTCTGGATGAAGCGGGCGCCCTTCCGGCCGCGCCCGTCGCCGCCCGAGCGAGAGGTAAGCTGATGCCCGCGGCCCGCGTCCATTCCGCGCCCGACCGGGCGACGCTGTTGCGCACCGGTGCCTTCGCGGCGATGCTGGCGACCGCCGGCCTGCCGCTCTACATCCACCTGCCGCGCTTCGCCGGCAGCGAACTGGGGCTTTCGCTCGGGACGCTCGGCGCCCTGCTCATCGCGCTCAGGATCTTCGACCTCGTGCAGGACCCGTTCCTCGGCCGGCTGGTAGACCGCTTCCCCGTGGCGCGCGGCGGCTTCGCGGCGCTTGCCGCGGCCGGCCTCGCGGCGGGATTCGTGATGCTCTTCTCGCTCGCTCCGCCAACTGCCCCGGCGCTCTGGCTCGCCCTCTCGCTCATGCTGCTCTTCACGGCTTTCAGCCTCGCCACGATCCTGCTCTACGGGCAGGGCGTGGCGCTGGCCGGGGCGGGCGGCGGCCACTTCGGCCTCGCCGGCGCGCGCGAGGCGGGCCTTCTCGCCGGGGTCATCCTCGCCGCTGCGGCTCCCTCCGCCCTTGCCGCGCTGCTCGGGTCAGACCGCGCCTATGTTGCCTTCGGGTTCCTTCTCGCCGCGCTCGCGTTAGGCATCTGGGCCGTCACGCGCCCGCTCTGGGGGCCGGCGCGCCGGTCCATCGCGCCGCTCTCGCTCGCCAGCCTGCGAAGCTCGGGCGCGGGCGGGCTACTACTGCTCGCGCTCCTCAATGCGACGCCGGTGGCACTCACCTCCACGCTCTTTCTCTTTTTCGTCGAGGACCGCCTCGCGCTGCCGGCCCTCGCCGGGCCGTTCCTGATCCTCTTCTTCGCCGCCGCCGGCCTGTCCGCCCCGCTCTGGGGCGCCCTGGCGGGGCGGATCGGGCCGCGCGCGAGCCTTCTGGCGGGCATGAGCCTCGCGGTCCTCGCCTTCGCCGGTGCCGTGACTCTCGGTCCCGGCGACGCGCTTGCCTTCGCGCTCATCTCGGCGGCCTCCGGCGCGGCACTCGGCGCCGACATGGTGATCCTGCCGGCGCTTTTCGCCGCGGCGCTCGACCGTGCGGGCCTGCCCGCCGGCCAGGCGTTCGGCCTTTGGGCCGTGGCCTCCAAGCTTGCCCTCGCCGCCGCTGCCGCCCTTGCGCTGCCCCTCCTCGAGATCCGGGGCTACACGCCCGGCGGCCCGAACGGCGACGGCGCCCTCGCCACGCTCACCTTCGCCTATGCCGTGCTGCCCTGCCTCCTGAAGCTCGGCGTCATCGCGCTCCTGATCTTCCAGCCTCTGCCCGGAGCACGGACATGAAGACCCTGCTGTTCCTCGCGCTCGCCGCGCTCACCGCCGTTCTCGTCCAGCGTGCCTTCTTCAGCTTCGCCGCGCAGAAGATCACAGACTACGCCGACACCGGGCCTAAGATGGACATCCGCCAGCACCTCTCGGGCCGGCTCCTCTCCGAAGGAGTGATCTTCGGTCCTGACGGGCGCGCCGCCACCCGCTTCGTGGCCGTCATGCACGGCACATGGGAGGGTGACCGCGGCACGCTTTCGGAAAGCTTCCAGTATGCCAACGGCGCGGTGCAGGATCGCCGCTGGACCCTGGCAGTCGCGCCGGACGGACGGTTCACCGCAACCGCCGCCGACATCATCGGCACCGCGGCAGGGGAGCAGGCGGGCGCGGTGGCGCACCTGACTTACAGGATCCGGCTCCCCGAAGCCTCGGGCGGCCATGTGCTCGACGCGACGGACTGGCTCTACCTGATGGAGAACGGCACCATCATGAACCGGTCCGAGATGCGGAAGTTCGGCGTGAAGGTGGCCGAACTCGTCGCCACGATCCGGCCGGCCCCGTGACCGCGCTTTCGGGGCGGACCTACTGGATCGTGGGGGCAAGCGAGGGGCTCGGCCGGGCGCTGGCGCTGGCGCTTTCGCGCGAGGGCGCGCGGCTCGTCCTGTCTGCCCGCAGTGCCGGCAGGCTGTCGCGGCTGGCGGCGGAGGCGGGAGGGGCGCGTGTCCTGCCATTCGACGTGACAGATGCGGCGGCCGTCGCCTGCGCCGTGGCGGAAGCGGGCGTCGTGGACGGCGTGATCTACGCTGCAGGGCGCTACGAACCGATGACGGCCGCCGCCTGGAACCCGGAGGAGGCTGCCGCGATCGCCGAGGTGAACTTCGTGGGCGCCTTGCGTCTTCTCGGCCAGGTCGTGCCCGGAATGGTGCGGCGTGGCACGGGCCATGTCGTCATCGTCGGCTCCCTCTCCGCCCACCGTGGTCTGCCGGGGGCGATCGGATACGGTGCGTCGAAGGCGGCACTGCTCAGCCTCGCCGAGACGATGAGCGCCGACTTGCGCGGGACCGGCGTGAGGGTCCAGATCGCCAATCCGGGCTTCATCCGCACGCGGCTGACCGCGAAGAACGCCTTTGCCATGCCGCAACTGATGGAACCCGAGGATGCCGCCGCCCGCGTCGTCGCGCTGATGCGGTCCTCGCGCTTCCGCGCGGACTTTCCCGCTCCCTTCGCATGGCTCTTCACGCTCGGCCGCTGCCTGCCGCTCGCGCTCTTGCACCGTATCGTCGGGCGGGGAGGTCCGGGCGGGGCGTGACCTGCCCAGGTGCCCCCGGGCACCGCATCGGCATCTGCGCCCCGGGGCGCAGAGACGGACCGCGCCCGCTGACTCGCTCCTCCAGGCCAGGCGCGGTCCGTCACCCTTGTGCGCCGGGGCCCGCGTTGGCCGACGCAGCCTAAATCGCACGCCCCTGCAAGAGCCGGGGCGGCGTTCCCGCGATCCCGGCGGCCTGCCGGATGAAGGCGCGTTTCAGCGGCGGCAATGCGCCAACGAGGCCGAGCCCGAGGTCGCGCACGCCGCGCAGAAGAGGATTGTCGTTGGAAAAGAGCCGGTTGACCGTATCCATCCCGAGCGCGAGCAGCGTGGAGTCGAAGCGCCGCCAGCTCTGGTACCGAGCGAGCACATCCTCCGCGCCGATGTCCTCGCCACGCCGGTGCGCCTCCACGACAACCTCGGCCAAGGCGCCGACATCGCGGAACCCGAGGTTCAGGCCCTGTCCGGCGATCGGGTGGACGCCATGCGCCGCGTCGCCGACGAGCGCCACGCGCGACGCCACATAGGCATTGGCGAGCGTGAGGTTCAGGGGATAGCTGAACCGCTTGCCCGCCAGCGTGACGGCACCGAGGAAATCGCCGAACCGGGGCCGCAGAACCTCAAGGAACTCCGCGTCGCCCAAGGCGGCGATGGCCTTCGCGGTCCCGTCCCGCTCGCTCCAGACGATCGAGGACCGGTTGCCCTTCAGCGGCAGGATGGCGAGCGGGCCCGAGGGCATGAAGAACTGGTGCGCGATGCCACCGTGCGGGCGCTCGTGCGCCACCGCGCAGACGAGCGCGGTCTGGCCGTAGCCCCAGCCGGTCCGCCCGATGCCGGCGCGCGTGGCCGTCCCCGACTGCCGACCATCGCACCCTGCCAGCACCCGCCCGGTGAGCCTCTGCCCGTCCGAAAGCGTCACCGTGATCCCCGCGGCCCCCGGCTCCTGTCCCGTCACCGTCGTCGCGGGCAGGTGGGTGATCGCCGGCTCCGCCCGCATCGCCTCGAGGAAGGCTGCGTAGAGGTGGCGGTCCTCGACCATGAAGCCCATCGGGCCTTCCTCGATCTCGGCCGAATCGAAATGCAGGAAGAAGCGCGACGGTCCCTCGCCCGGCCGCCCGTCCGAGGTCTTGATCTCGTTGATCGGCTGCGCGTCTCGGGCGAGCCGGTCCCAGACCCCCACCGCCGCCAGAAGCCGCTTCGAGGCGATGGCCAGCGCATAGGCCCGCCCGTCGAAATCCGCCTCTGCCCGCGCCGTCGCGGGCTGCGCGTCGATCACGGTGACCGGCAGCCCGGCCTGCGCCAGCGCAAGCGCCAGCGCCGGGCCGTTCAGCCCGCCGCCGGTGATGATCACATCCGCATCGTAACGCATGACCTCCACTATCCCCGCCCGGCCGGGATTGTCCATGCGGTCGCCTGCCGCTACCGTCCTGAGAAAGCAGGGAGGCGGGCATGGCGGAATGGCGGCAGATGAGCGCGGGCGACCTCGGCCGGGCGATCGGTCGGGGCGAGATCGACCCCGAGGAACTCACCGCCGCATTCCTCGACGCGATCTGCGCCCATGCCATGAAGGACCGCATCTACGCGCGCCTGACCGAGGACCGCGCGCTCCAGGAAGCGGCCGCCGCCGCCCGCCGCGCGAGGGCGGGGCTCCGTCTCTCGCCCCTCGACGGGGTGCCGATCTCGTGGAAGGACCTCTTCGACACCGCCGGCGTCGAGACCGAGGCCGGCTCGCGGCTCCTCGAAGGCCGCGTGCCCGCCGCCGACGCGGCGGTCCTGCGCAACGCCACCCAACAGGGCCTCGTCTGCCTCGGCAAGACCCACATGACCGAGCTTGCCTTCTCCGGCCTCGGCCTCAACCCGATGACGGCGACGCCACCCAATGCCCACGATCCGGCGCTCGCCCCCGGCGGCTCGTCCTCCGGCGCGGCGGCCTCGACCGCCCTCGGCCTCGCGGCGTCGGGGATCGGCTCGGATACCAACGGCTCGGTCCGAATTCCCGCCGCCTGGAATGACCTCGTCGGGCTCAAGACGACGTCCGGACGCCTCTCTCTCAAGGGCGTCGTGCCCTTGTGCGAGAGCTTCGACACGGCCGGTCCGCTGACCCGCACGGTCGAGGATGCGGCGCTGCTGCTCGCCGCGCTCGAAGGCGGCAAGCCTGCCGATCTCAGGGGTGCGTCCCTGAAGGGTTGCCGCTTCCTCGTCCTCGAAAACGTAGTGCACCAGGACATCCGCCCCGAACCACTGGCCGGATTCAACCATGCACTCGAACGCCTTGCCGATGCCGGGGCAAACCTCGTGCGTGGCGCGTTTCCCGAGATCGCCGAGGCGCTAGGCCTTTCCGGCTCGCTCACCGCGACCGAGGCCTACGCCACCTGGCGGACCGAGATCGAGGCCGCGCCGCAGCGGATGTACCCGCCGATCCTCGAACGCTTCCGCGGCGGCGCCCAGCACTCGGGGGTCGATTTCGTCGCCGCCTGGCGCTGGCTCCGCGCGCTGCGCGAGGTCTGGGCCACCCGCACGGCCGCCTTCGACGCCGTGCTGCTGCCGACCACGCCAAACCTGCCGCCCGAGACGGAGCGCCTTCTCGCCGACGAGGCATACTTCGCCGCCGAGAACCTGCTGGCGCTTCGCAATACACGGATCGGCAGTCTCATGGGCCTCTGCGCCCTGACCTTGCCAACCGGCGTGCCGATGACCGGGATAATGCTCCTCGGTCGCCCGATGGGCGAGGAGCGGCTTCTCCGCCTCGGCGCGGCGGCGGAACGGGCGCTGGCCTGAAGGGTTCCGTGGCGGTCCCGCCAATGCAGGGGCCGAAAAGCCACAATTCCCCACTGCCAGCCCCCGGAAAGCATTGCTTTTTCTGGACCGCGCGCACGCGGCCCGCTAGATTGCGTTCAAACGGGGCGGAACGACTCCGGCAATTGAGGCAGCAATGACGTTTCCCGAGCGGTTCTCGAACCTTCCGGAATATGCCTTTCCGCGTCTGCGGAAACTCCTCGACCCGCATCCTGCGGGGGGCGAGCCCGTCACCATGACGATTGGAGAGCCGCAGCACGCCATCCCGGAATTCGTCGCGCCGATCCTCAATGCCCATATGGCGGAGTTCAACCGCTACCCTCCGAACGAGGGCACGCCCGGCCTCCTCGCCGCCATCGCCGGATGGATTCGCCTGCGCTACGGCGCCGATCTTGGCCCCGATCGTATCATGGTGCTGAACGGCACGCGCGAAGGGCTCTTCGACGCCTGCCTGGCGCTCTGCCCGGAGGTGAAGCAGGGCCAGCAGCCCGCGGTCCTCATGCCGAACCCCTTCTACCAGCCCTATGCGGCGGCCGCGCTTGCCGTGGGGGCGGAGCCGGTCTTCGTCCCCGCGACGGCGGCGACCGGCTTTCTGCCCGACTACGAGGGCCTGCCGAGGGCGCTCCTCGACCGGGTGGGCGTGGCCTATGTCTGCTCGCCCGCGAACCCGCAGGGGGCGGTGGCGCCGCGCGACTATCTCGCGGGGCTCATCCGGCTGGCGGAGCGGCACGACTTCGTCCTGCTCTCCGACGAATGCTATTCCGAGATCTGGCGCGACCATCCGCCGGTCGGCGCGCTCGAGGTCGCCGACGCGATCGGCGCCGACCCCGAGCGGGTCGTCGTCATGAACTCGCTCTCCAAGCGGTCGAACCTCGCCGGGCTCCGCTCCGGCTTTGTCGCCGGCGGGCGCGAGGCCATCGCGCGCTTCCGCCAGCTTCGCGCCTACGGCGGCGCGCCCCTGCCCCTGCCAGTGCAGCATGTCTCGCAGCGCGCCTGGGGCGACGAGGCCCATGTGGAGGCAAACCGCGCCCTCTATCAGGAAAAGTTCCGCCTGGCCGATCGGGTCTTCTCGGGAGTGCAGGGTTACCAGGGGCCCGAGGGTGGCTTCTTCCTCTGGCTCCCGGTCGATGACGGCGAGGCGGCGGCGATCAGGGTCTGGCGTGAGACGGGGGTCAGGGTGCTCCCCGGCGCCTATCTTGCCCGCGAGGTCGCGGGCCACAATCCGGGCAAGGGCTACATCCGCGTGGCCATGGTGGCCCCGAAAGAAGAGATGCAGGGCGGTCTGAGAAAGATCCGTGCCTGCCTGTACGGTTGAGGGACGAGGGAATGGCATCTTACCAGGCACGCCAGCGCGATCCGCTTCTGGACCAGAACATCCAGGCGGCGCTCGAACGGCGCGGGAAGGAGCTTCTTGGCGTGGTGCTTCTGGGGCTCGGGGTCCTGACGGCGATGATGCTCCTGAGCTACTCGCCCGACGACCCCTCCTGGCTCGCGGCAACGGACGAGCCGGCGCGGAACCTTCTCGGCCGCTTCGGCGCCGCGCTCGCCTCGCCCCTCTTCGTCATCGCCGGCCAGGGTGCCTGGATGATCGCCGTCATCTTCGCGGCCTGGGGTGCCCGCTTCGTCACCCACCGGGGCGAGGAACGCGCGCTGTCGCGCGTGATATTCGCCCCGATCGCAGTCGCGCTGATGTCGGTCTATGCCTCGACCCATGTGGCCGGGCCCGGATGGGCGCACAGCTTCGGCCTCGGCGGGCTCTTTGGCGACACGGTCCTCGGCGCCATCCTCGGTATCGCGCCGATCTCTGCCACACTCGGGCTGAAGCTTCTTGCGTTTCTCGTGGGCGTGACGACGGTTGCCATGGCGCTCTTCGTCCTCGGTTTCGACCGCGAGGACCTGAAGGCCACCGGGCGCTTCCTCCTCGTCGGGACCGTGGTCGCCTACGACGGGCTGATGCGCGCGCTCGGCCGCGGCGCGGCAGCCTCGATCCGGGGTGCGCAGGCGCTGGGCGAACGCCGCCGCGAGGCCACCCTCAGCCGCGCCGACGAATCCGCCGCGCTGAGGGAGATGCAGCTCACCGATGCCGGCGCTGCGCCGCGCCGCGGGGCGCAGGTCCTGCGCGCCGATGCGCGCTACGGCGAGCCGGCGACGGACGGCCATGCCCCCCTCGCCGAGCCCGCCCGCGGAAAGCGCGGGCTCCTCGCCCGCGTGGCCGGCCTCGCCCGCCGCGCGGTGGAGCCGGACTTCGCCTTGGACCCGGAACCCGAACTGATCGAGCCGCGCCTCTCGCGTTGGGCCGCGACCGCCGAGGCCCCCTCCGAGGATCGTATCCGCGCCCGCATCGCCGATGCCGTGAAATCGCGCGCCGGCACCCCGGCCATACCCCGCTCCGAGCCGCCGCTGACCGCCCCGGCCACCGGCCTCCGCGCGGAACCGCTGCTGTCCGCTGGCGCCCGCGCCCCAGGCGCCAATGTCTTTGCCGCCGACGCAAGTCCCCTCGACGCATCCGGGGATGAGGATTTCGACCTCAACGCCTTCGCCGACCTCGACGCTGACGATGGCGACGGTCCCGCCATCCCCCGCGCCGCCGCCGGCACCGCCCGCGTCCAGCTTCCCCCCCGCAAGGCCCCCGCGCCCTCGAAACAGGCCCTCGCCGAGGCACAGCCGCGCCTGCGCTTCGACGACGCCGCGCCCGCCTACGAGATCCCCCCGCTCTCGCTCCTCGCCAGCCCCGCCTCCGTCCAGCGGCGCCCGCTCTCGAACGAGGCGCTGGAGGAGAACGCCCGGATGCTCGAATCCGTCCTCGACGACTACGGCGTGAAGGGGGAGATCACCTCCGTCCGCCCCGGCCCGGTCGTCACCATGTACGAACTGGAACCCGCCCCCGGCCTCAAGGCCTCCCGCGTCATCGGCCTGTCCGACGACATCGCGCGCTCCATGTCCGCGCTGTCCGCCCGCGTCTCCACCGTCCCCGGCCGCACCGTCATCGGCATCGAGCTTCCGAACGCCTTCCGCGAGAAGGTGGTCCTGCGCGAGATCCTCTCCGCCCGCGACTATGGCGACTCGAACCTCCGCCTGCCGCTTGCCCTCGGCAAGGACATCGCCGGCGACCCGGTGATCGCCAACCTCGCCAAGATGCCCCACCTTCTCATCGCCGGCACCACCGGCTCGGGCAAGTCCGTCGCCATCAACACCATGATCCTTTCCCTCCTCTACAAGCTCACGCCCGAGGAATGCCGGCTCATCATGATCGACCCCAAGATGCTGGAGCTTTCCGTCTATGACGGCATCCCGCATCTCCTCTCCCCCGTCGTCACCGACCCCAAGAAGGCCGTCGTCGCGCTGAAATGGGTCGTGGGTGAGATGGAAGAGCGCTATCGCAAGATGTCGAAGATGGGCGTGCGCAACATCGAGGGCTACAACGGCCGCGTGCGCGAGGCGCTCGCCAAGGGCGAGATGTTCAAGCGCACCGTCCAGACCGGCTTTGACGAGGAAACCGGCGACCCCGTCTTCGAGACGGAGGAAAGCCAGCCCGTCGCCCTTCCCTACATCGTCGTCATCGTCGACGAGATGGCCGACCTGATGATGGTCGCCGGGAAGGAGATCGAGGCCTGCATCCAGCGCCTTGCCCAGATGGCCCGCGCCTCGGGCATCCACCTCATCATGGCGACGCAGCGGCCTTCCGTCGACGTCATCACCGGCACGATCAAGGCCAACTTCCCGACGCGGATTTCCTTCCAGGTCACCTCCAAGATCGACAGCCGCACGATCCTCGGCGAACAGGGGGCGGAGCAGCTTCTGGGCCAGGGCGACATGCTCTACATGGCCGGCGGCTCCCGCATCACCCGCGTCCACGGGCCCTTCGTCAGCGATGAGGAGGTGGAGGAGATCGTGACCCACCTGAAGTCCTTCGGCCCCCCCGAATACATGTCGGGCGTGGTCGAGGGCCCGGACGAGGATGCGGGCGCCGACATCGACATGGTGCTGGGCCTGGGCGGCGGCGACAACGAGGACGCGCTCTACGACCAGGCCGTACAGGTCGTCCTGCGCGACCGCAAGGTCTCGACGAGCTACATCCAGAGGAAGCTCGGCATCGGCTACAACAAGGCGGCCCGTCTGGTGGAGCAGATGGAGGAAGAGGGGCTGGTCTCGCCCGCGAACCATGTGGGGAAGCGGGAGATTCTGGTGCCGGAGCAGTAGGGCCCGCATTCACTGCGTGCCGCTCAGACTTTGCGTGTGCAGTGCGCAAGCGGAAGAGAACTAGAACAGACTTTGAAGCCAAACGCCGAGCTGCACTAACAAGCCGTAGGGTGCGTGCTCGCACGCACCACTCCCGCGCGAAGGGTGCGTGAAATCACGCACCCTACCTCCCCAACCTCTCGTCCCGCAGCGCCCTGAGCCGCGCGAGCTTCGCCCGCGCCTCGGATTCCGTTACCTGCGCCTCGGCGACCCTTGCCGCGTGGTCGTGGCGCCGGGGTCCGCCATGCCTCGGCCGCGCGCCGGCATCCGTCGAGCCTAGGCCAGCCGCACGCCCGCCACGATCACGCAGTCGCGGTCGGCATAGACCCAGTCGCCGGGAGAAAACGTCGCGGAACCGAAACTGACAGGCTCGTCGCGGGTCGCCTGCGCCGGCGCGGTGCTTCGCCGTGCGGTCGTGCCAAGCGCCTTGACGCCGATATCAAGCTGGTCAATCCCTGCGCTGTCTCGAATTGCCCCGTAGATGACGACGCCCCGCCAGCCGTTCCGCGCCGCGATCCCGGCCAGCCGGTCGCCCATCAGACCGACGCGCAGCGAACCGTGCCCGTCGACGACCAGAACCCGGCCCTGCCCGTCGCTCTCGACCGCCGCCAGGACCGGCCTGTGATCCTCGAAGGTCGACACGGTGGAACAGGCGCCGGCGAAAGCTTCATGCCGGCCGAAGGATCGGAACTGGGCCTCGCAGACCCGCACGATGTCGGGATGCGCATCAAAAAGATCGGCGGTGGATGCCTGAGCGGACCAGTCCGCCGGCTGATCGGTCGCTTCCGGGGATTTCACGTCAGGGCCTCCACCTTGGCGGTCAGATCCGCGATGTAGGGCGCAGGGTCGAGCCCGCCGCCGGTCACGCGGTGAAGGGTCTCTTCCGGCGTCGACGACCGGCCGTGGCGATAGACGTTCTCGGCAAGCCAGCCATGCAGGGGCGCGTAGTCGCCGGCCTCCAGCCCCGTCGCGATCGCGCCGGATTCCTGCGCCTTGGCGAAGAGTTGCGAAGACATGATGTTGCCGATCGTATAGGTGGGAAAGGAGCCGACATAGCCATGCGACCAATGCACATCCTGCAGAACCCCCAGCGTATCGCTCGGCACCGCGAGCCCCAGGTAGTCGCGCATCTTCTCGGCCCAGACGGCGGGCAGGTCGGCGACGCCAAGATCGCCGGCCATCAGCGCCGCCTCGATCTCGGAGCGCAGGATGATGTGCATGTCGTAGGTCAGCTCGTCGGCCTCGACCCGGATGAAACCGGGGCGAACGGCGTTGACGGCGCGCCAGAACGCCTCTTCCGTGACATCGGCAAGCTGGGCCGGGAACCGGTCGCGCAGGTCGCCGAAATGCAGCGCCCAGAACCGGCGCGAACGGCCGACCCGGTTCTCCCAGAGCCGTGACTGCGATTCGTGCATCCCGAAGCTGGCACCGCCGACCGCGTAAAGGTTGACGATGTCGGTCGCAAAGATCGTGCGGGAGAATTCCGGCGCCACGCCCTGTTCATACATGCCATGCCCCGCCTCGTGCCAGAGCGCGAAGATGCCGCCGGGCGCCCAGGTTTCGCGAAAGCGGCTGGTGATGCGCACGTCATCGCGGGTGAAGGAAATCTCGAACGGATGCACCGTGTCGTCAAGCCGACCCCGGTTCAGGTCATAGCCCATGCGGGCGGCGATCTTCAGGCCGAAGGCCTTCTGC
>NZ_JAYRTX010000061.1:0-20692 GCF_041919395.1 Albidovulum sp. | reverse complement strand
GAAGCGAGGTCTTTGTGGTGCATCATCTCTGTTCCCCAGTGTGCAGGTTACCGCCGTTGTCAGCGTCCCGCACATGCCCCCTCGGCACGGACCGCCGTATGGGGAAACAGGAGCAGCATTCCGCAACTCGCGCCATAAACCGTAGAGACAGGGGCATAAACCCTGGTTTATGGCGAAAAGGATAGGCGCATGGCCGTGACCAATGGCTTTTGCCCCCCCGCGTTGGCGCCAATCGGGCGACGATCCGGCATTCCGGTGACGGGATCGCGGCAGCCACGGTACCAGGGCCCCGTCGATAACAGTCCCTGGACTCAGGGCTCGTCACCGCTGCGAATCGGCCGCAGGCCCGGGAGGATCAGGTCCGGATCTCGACCCCGAGGTGCTTGGCCACCGTGAAGATGTCCTTGTCGCCGCGCCCGCACATGTTCATGACGATGATGTGGTCCGCAGGCAGCTCTGGGGCGATCTTCATTACATGGGCGAGCGCGTGGCTCGGTTCCAGCGCCGGGATGATCCCCTCCATGGCGCAAGAAAGCTTGAACGCCTCCAGCGCCTCCTTGTCGGTGATCGACACGTATTGCGCGCGTCCGGTTTCGTGCAGCCACGAATGTTCCGGACCGATGCCGGGATAGTCGAGCCCGGCCGAAATCGAGAAACCTTCGAGGATCTGCCCGTCAGCATCCTGCAAGAGATAGGTCCGGTTCCCGTGCAGCACACCGGGACGGCCGCCGGTCAGGCTGGCGCAGTGCTCCATCCGCGCGTCCACGCCCTTGCCGCCGGCCTCGACGCCGATGATGCGGACGGACGGGTCGTCGAGGAAGGGGAAGAAGAGCCCCATCGCGTTCGACCCGCCGCCGATGGCGGCGACGAGCGTATCGGGAAGGCGCCCCGCGCCTTCCTGCTCGGCCAGTTGCCAGCGCACCTCCTTGCCGATGATCGACTGGAAGTCGCGCACCATCGCCGGATAGGGATGCGGGCCCGCCACCGTGCCGATGCAGTAGAAGGTGTCGCGCACGTTCGTCACCCAGTCCCTGAGCGCGTCGTTCATCGCGTCCTTCAAGGTGCCGCGCCCCGAGGTGACGGGGTGCACCTCCGCCCCGAGAAGCCGCATCCGGAAAACGTTCGGCGCCTGCCGCTCGACGTCGTGGGCACCCATGTAGACCACACATTTCAGGCCGAACTTGGCACAGACCGTGGCCGTCGCCACGCCATGCTGGCCGGCGCCCGTCTCGGCGATGATCCTTGTCTTGCCCATGCGGCGGGCGAGGATGATCTGGCCGAGCACGTTGTTGATCTTGTGGGCGCCGGTATGGTTCAGCTCGTCGCGCTTCATGTAGATTTTCGCGCCGCCGAGGTGGCTTGTCAGCCGCTCGGCGTAATAGAGCGGCGAGGGGCGGCCGACATAATGCTTCCAGAGCCAGTCCATCTCGGCCCAGAACGTCGGGTCGGTCTTGGCCTTCTCGTACTCGGCCTCCAGGTCCAGGATGAGCGGCATCAGCGTTTCCGACACGAAGCGCCCGCCGAAGTCGCCGAACCGGCCGCGCTCGTCGGGACCGGTCCGATAGGAATTGATGCGGTCGTCTGGCATTTTCGCGGCTCCTCTCAGGACAGATCGCGTTTAAAGCCAATGTGCGATGGGGTAAAGCCGATGCGTTCGTAGAAGGCGCGCGCGCGGGTGCGCCCGGCGTTCGAGGTAAGCTGGATCACCCGGCAGCCCGCCGCCCGCGCGCGCGCCTCGGCGTCGGCCATCATCGCCGCGCCGACTCCGCGGCCCCTGAGGTCCGCCGCAACCCGCACGGATTCCACCTGCGCCCTGCGACTGGCGCGAAGCGAAAGGCCCGAGATGAACGTGATCTGGTAGGTGGCGACGACCCGCCCCGCCTCCTCGCCCACGATCAGGATGTTTCCGGCCTCTGCCTGCATCGCGTCGAAGGCGGCCAGGTAGGGCGCGCTGTCGGTGCCCTCGCGCGCTGCGCCCAGCGCATCGTCGGCCAGCAGGCCCACAACGGCCGGCACATCCTCGCGCCGCGCCTCGCGGAAGCGGATCATGCCCCGCCCCTGGCGGCCGCGATGAACGCGCGGATGAGCGCTTCGTCCTTCACGCCGGGCGCGCTTTCCACGCCGGAAGACACATCGACCTGCCGCGCGCCGGTCAGACGGATCGCCGCGGCGACGTTTTCTGGCGTCAGCCCGCCAGCGAGCATCCAGGGGCAGGGCCAGTATTTCCGCGCGACCAGCCGCCAGTCGAAAGCAAGTCCGTTGCCGCCCGGCAGCGCCGCGCCCTTCGGCGGCCTGGCGTCGATCAGAAGCTGATCCGCGATCCGCCCGTAGGTCTGGATCAGGGCGAGATCGGCCTCCTCGGCGATGCCCACGGCCTTCATCACCGGCAGGCCGTAGCGTCCGCGCACCTCGGCCACACGTTCCGGGCTTTCGGCACCGTGGAGTTGCAGCATGTCCATCGCCACCGCCCCCGTGATCGCATCAAGTTCGGCATCCGTCGCGTTCACCGTCAGGGCCACCTTGGCCACGCCCGGCGGCACCTCGGCGGCGAGCGCCGCGGCTGCGGGGATGGCAAGGTGGCGGGGCGATTTCGGAAAGAAGACGAAGCCCAGGTATGCCGCCCCTGCCGCAATTGCGGCCGCGACGTGGGCGGGCTCTTTCAGGCCGCAGATCTTCACGCGAACGGACATCGCAGGTTCCACCCCGGGCACGGACGGTCAGCGGCCGGTGCCGCGGCCTTCGAGGATCGCCAGAACCTCGTCTTCGGGCTCGGGGCGGGAATCCTTCAACCGCTTCACCTCGCGCTCCAGCCGCCCTGCCTCGCGCCGGTGCTCGGTTGCGGCGGTGCGGTGCTTCGCCTCGCGGAACCACTCCCAGACAAAGCCGATGCCAAGTCCGGCGACGATCCCCGCGAAGATCGCGAGGAACAGCGGCACCTCGACGGACCAGCTCAGGCCAAGGAAGGCGTCCATTTCGGCCGGCAAGAGCCGCAGCGTCACAACCTGCAGATTGGCCGAGGCCACGGCCACGAGAACGATGGCCAGCAGCGCGAGAAAGAAGAGGCGGAGAAAGCGGATCATGGCGGAGGATTACCCCCCGTTCAGCCTGTCCCGCAAGAGCTTTCCGGTCTTGAAAAAGGGCACATGCTTTTCCTCGACCGAGACGGACTCGCCGGTGCGCGGATTGCGGCCGGTGCGGGCGTCGCGCTTCTTCACCGAAAACGCGCCGAACCCCCTGAGCTCGACCCGGTCGCCGCGCGCCAGCGACTCGATGATCTCTTCGAAGATCGTGTTCACGATCCGCTCGACGTCGCGCTGGTAAAGGTGCGGATTCTCGTCGGCGATCTTCTGAATGAGTTCGGACCGGATCATTCGGAGCCCCCCTGTGCGTGCCGTCCCCGGATGGCGGCCGCGTTGTTGTGCGACGACTATAGGCGCATTCGGCGCGGCCTCAAACAGGAAAGCCATTGGAAAGGCGGGGAATTCTGCGTGAGAGGGGCGGCCGGACCGGCGCTTTGCGCAGCATCCGGGATACTGCAACGCAGCATCGCCGGGGGCTGCGGGTTCCGATCGCGCCCCGCGACCGGCGGCGCAGGAGCGATTCGGCAAAGGCAGAACGGCCCCGCACAGGGCGGGGCCGTTCCGGACCGCATGTCGCGATCTCAGCTCTTCGAGCCCTTCAGCGCGGCGCCGAGGATGTCGCCGAGCGAGGCGCCGGAGTCGGACGAGCCGTACTGTTCCACGGCCTCCTTCTCTTCGGCGATCTCGCGCGCCTTGATCGACAGGCCCAGCTTGCGGGTCTTCGGATCGATGTTGGTCACCCGCACGTCCACATGGTCGCCCACCTGGAAACGCTCGGGCCGCTGGTCGGCGCGGTCGCGGGCGAGGTCCGAGCGGCGGATGAACGACTTCGCGCCGCTGTACTCCACCTCGATCCCGCCGTCCTCGATCGCGGTAACGGTCACGGTGATGACCGAGCCGCGCTTAACGCCGTCGACGGCGTCCGAGAAGGTGTCGGCATCGAGCGCCTTGATGGAGAGCGAGATGCGCTCCTTCTCGGTGTCCACCTCGGTGACGGCGGCCTTGACCACGTCGCCCTTGCGGTAGTTCTGGATCGCCTCTTCGCCGCGCTGGTCCCAGCTGAGGTCGGAGAGGTGCACCATCCCGTCGATATCGTTCTCGAGGCCGACGAACAGACCGAATTCGGTGATGTTCTTGACTTCGCCCTCGATGACTTTGCCGACGGGGTGGGTTTCCGCGAAGACTTCCCACGGGTTGCGCATGGTCTGCTTCAGGCCGAGCGACACGCGGCGCTTGGACTGGTCGATCTCCAGCACCATGACGTCGACTTCCTGGCTCGTGGAGACGATCTTGCCGGGATGGACGTTCTTCTTGGTCCAGGACATTTCCGAGACGTGGACGAGCCCCTCGACCCCCGGCTCCAGCTCCACGAAGGCGCCGTAGTCGGTGATGTTGGTGACGCGGCCCTTGTGGACCGAGCCGATCGGGAACTTCGCCTCGACCGAATCCCACGGGTCGGAGAGAAGCTGTTTCATGCCGAGCGAGATGCGGTGGGTTTCCTTGTTGATCTTGATCACCTGGACCTTCACGGTCTCGCCGATGTTCAGGATTTCCGAAGGATGGTTCACGCGGCGCCACGCCATGTCGGTGACGTGGAGAAGACCGTCGACGCCGCCGAGATCGACGAACGCACCGTATTCGGTGATGTTCTTGACCACGCCGTCGACCACCTGGCCCTCGTAGAGATTGCCGATGACTTCGGCGCGCTGCTCGGCCCGGGACTCTTCGAGGATCGCACGACGCGACACGACAATGTTGCCGCGGCGGCGGTCCATCTTGAGGATCTGGAACGGCTGCTTGAGCCCCATGAGCGGGCCGGCGTCGCGCACCGGCCGGACATCGACCTGCGAACCGGGCAGGAACGCGACCGCACCGCCGAGATCGACCGTGAAGCCGCCCTTGACGCGACCGAAGATGGCGCCATCGACGCGCTCTTCCTTGGCATAGGCCTCTTCGAGACGGTCCCAGGCCTCTTCGCGGCGGGCCTTCTCGCGGCTCAGCACCGCTTCGCCGCGGACGTTCTCGACGCGGTCGAGATAGACCTCGACCTCATCGCCGACCGCGATGTCGGGCTGTTCGCCGGGATTTGCGAATTCCTTGAGATCGACACGGCCTTCCATCTTGTAGCCGACGTCGATGATGGCCTGGCCCGCCTCGATGGCGATGACCTTGCCCTTGACGACAGACCCCTCGTCCGGGGTGTCGATCTCGAAGCTTTCTTTGAGGAGGGCTTCGAATTCCTCCATCGTGGCTTTAGCGCACATGCGTGTTCAGTTTCCTTTGCAACGTGTTTCTGGCCATGCGGTTGGCTCCGCCGGTCTTTTCTCCGTCGCGCGGGGCAGAGGCGGCCGAAAACAGCAAAGGGCCGGCGTGATCCCGACCCTGCGCGTCCTCGGATGTCCCTGGCTCTCACGGCCCGTTCGACAGGCGGCGTATAGTGCCCCCTCGCCCGGTTTGCAAGCGCGACGGGCGCATTGGTCTGAAAGTCAGTCGAGCAGCGCCTCGATGTCGCCCGTGAGCTTGCGCGACAGGGGGGTCACTGTCGACCCGTAGGTCGCCACCACCTCGCCCTCGCCGGAGATCAGCACCTTGTTGAAGTTCCAGGCCGGGACAAAGCCCTCCTTGTCGCGCAACCACGCGTAGAACGGATGCGCCGCGGCACCCCGCACATGGGTTATCTCGGTCATCGGCAGGTCGAGCCCGTAGGTCAGCTCGCAGAAATCCTTCACCTCACCGTTGGAGCCGAGTTCCTGCCTGAAATCGTCGGACGGCACCGAGAGAACGACGAGCCCGCGATCGCGGTAGGTGTCGTAGAGCTTCTGCAAGCCCTCGTACTGAGGGGTGAATCCGCAGAGCGACGCGGTATTGACCACCAGGACCGGCTTGCCCGCCCAGTCGCTCAGCGAAAGGTCGCCACCATCGATCGAGGCGAAAGGGACATCGGGCGGAGCGGCGAGGGCCGGACCGAGGGCCGTCAGGGACGTTGTCAGTGTCGCAAGGATGAAACGCAGCATCGCAACCTCCGTTTGAAGATACTACGTCCAGGGCGCCGCGCCGGATCACTCCTTTGCGAGTCTGCGGCGCACTTCGGCGACCGCCGCCGCCACCGCCGCGTCGATTGTCATCGCGCTCGTGTCGAGCACCAACGCATCCTCGGCCGCCTTCAACGGCGACACCGCCCGATCCGCGTCCCGCTTGTCCCGCTCGATCACCTCGGCCAGCACCTGCGCCTCGTCGCCGCCCACTTCCAGCCAGCGGCGGTGGGCACGGACTTGCGCGCTGGCGGTGACGAAAAGCTTCACCTCCGCCTCGGGGCAGATCACCGTGCCGATGTCGCGCCCGTCGAGCACCGCGCCACCCTCGCGCCGGGCGAAGCCCCGCTGAAAGGTGACGAGTGCGGCGCGCACCTCGGGGATGACGGCGACCCGGCTTGCGGCCTGTCCGGCTTCCAGCGTCCTCAGATCATCGCGCCCAAGATCGCCTTCGGTCAGGTTTCGCGCGGCCTCCACCGGATCGCCGCCCTTCGCTCCGACCGCGCGGTAAAGTAGCCCGGTATCGAGATGGGCAAAGCCGAAATGCGCCGCGACCGCGCGGGAAATCGTCCCCTTCCCCGCCGCCGCCGGTCCGTCGATCGCCACCGTGAAGATCATCGCCGCCCCCGTTTGCCGCGCCATAGCGCAGCCACCGGCGCCGGTCAAACATGTGGGCCGCCGGAGGCGATACCTGCAAGCTGCGTGTCCCACCCCGGCGCGGCGCGCGACCGCTCACGGTCCCAGCGCCTCCTCCAGATAGTCCAGAGCCATGGCTAGGGTCACGAGCCGCGAATAGTCCGCCTCGGGGATCGGCAGGCCGAAGCGCTTGTGCAGTGCGCTGACGAGGTTCAGGAAGTCCATCGAGTCGAGGCCGAGATCGTCCTGAAACCGATCCGTCTCACCGATCGCCGCGGGATCGAGATCCGGCGCGACTTCGGTCATATCGGCGAGGAATGCGGCGCGGATTTCGTTCCGGGTCATGGGGTCAGCGGCTCCTGCAGAAGGCGGTCGATCTCGGCAAGGAACAGCGCGCCGCGGCGGCCGTCGCTCACGCGGTGGTCGGCGGCGAGGCTGACGGTCACCGCGAGACGCGCCGCCACCCCGCCGTCCCTTATCATCGGCCGCACCCTCGGCGTGCCGAAACCCACGAGCGCCACCTGCGGCGGAAAGATCACGCCGAAGAGCGCGTCAACGCCGCTCTCGCCGAGGCTCGAGACCGTGATCGTTCCCTGCGTTATCTCGCTCATCCTGAGACGCCCCGCGCGCGCCCGCGCGACGAGATCGCGCATCGCCGCCATGAGCGCGTCGGTATCCTTCGTCGCCGCGTCAAGGATGGCGGGGGCGATGAGACCGCCGCCGCGCAGGGATACGGCGACCCCGCAATGCACCGCCTCAGACCGGGCCGGGGCCGTCCCTGCCTCGTAGCGGCCATTCAGCTCGGGGACCTTGTCCAACGCACGCACGGCGGCGCGAACCAGTAGCGCACCCATCAGCAGCCGGCGGTCGGGTGTCCGGGTGGCGTTCAGCGCGGCAAGCCCGTCCTGTGCCGTCTGAAGGTCGATCTCGTGGCTCAGGTAGTAATGCGGGATCTCGCGCTTGGACCGTGTCATGGCGGCGGCGATTGCACGGCGCATCTCTGCCATGTCGAGCCCCGGCTTGGCCGTTGGCGGCGCGGCGGGCCGGGCGGCGATGTGACGATCGACATCGGCCAGCAGCACCGCGCCGCCAGGCCCCGAACCTGCGACCTCGGAGAGCGCGACGCGAGCCTCTGCGGCGCGTGCCTTGGCGGCCGGCGAGGCGAGGATGGCGCCCGGTTCGACGCTGGGTTGGGGTGCCTGGGCAAACACCGGCTCCGGGCCAGGGATCGGTGCCGCTTGCCCGGTCGGTGCAGGCGCGGCGGGCGGCACAGTGCCGGCTTCCGCCGCGCCAGGCGAACCGATCCGCGCCAGAAGCGCACCGACGGGCAGGGTCTGTCCAACCTTGGCCACCAGTTCGGCGACCTCGCCCGCATCGAAACATTCGATCTCGATCGCGCCCTTCTGGGTCTCGACCACCGCCACGACATCGCCGCGCGCGACCTTGTCGCCCGGGGCGACCAGCCATTGGGCAAGCTTGCCCGCCTCCATGTCGGCACCGAGCGAAGGCATCTTGAAATCAGTCATCGCGCGATCCCGGGCAGCGACTTCACCGCCGCGACGATGCCGGCGGGTTGCGGCAGGACCGCGGTCTCGAGGTGCTTCGGATAGGGCACCGGCACCTCGGCCGAACAGACGCGGGCGACCGGCGCGTCGAGGTGCCAGAAACACGCTTCCTGCACCCGCGCGGCAATTTCGCCCGAAAGCGACCCCGTCCGCCAGCCCTCGTCCACCACGACGGCCCGCCGGGTGCGCCGGATCGACGCGAAGACGGTTTCGTCGTCGATCGGACGGAGGGAGCGCAGGTCGATGACCTCGGCCTCGATCCCGTCCTTCGCCAGCGCCTCGGCGGCCTCGAGCGCCTTCCACAGGCTGTAGGACCAGGCGATCAGGGTCACGTCCCGGCCCGGGCGGCGGACCGCCGCGCGGTCTATATCGACGGGGCCTGCATTGTCCGGCAGCCGTCCCGCCATGTTGTAAAGCATGACATGTTCGAAGACGATCACCGGGTCGGGTTCCTCCAGGGCGGTCCAGAGCATCCCCCGCGCATCCTCGAGCGTCGCCGGGGCGACGACCCGGAGCCCGGGAATATGTGCATAGAAATTCTCGAGGCTGTGCGAATGCTGGGCGGCAAGCTGCCGCCCGGCCCCCGTCGCCATGCGGATCACGAGAGGTACGCCGAACTGACCGCCCGACATGTGGCGAAGGGTTGCAGCGGTGTTGAGGATCTGGTCGAGCGCGAGGAGCGAGAAGTTGACCGTCATGATCTCCACGATCGGCCGCATCCCGGCCAGCGCCGCTCCGATCCCCGCCCCGGTGAACCCCCCTTCGGAAAGCGGAGTGTCGCGGATCCGTTCGGGGCCGAATTCCTGAAGGAGGCCCATCGACACGGCGTAGCAGCCGCCATAGGCGCCGATATCCTCGCCCATCATGAACACCCGCTCGTCGCGCAGGAGCGCGTCGGTCACGGCCTGCCGGCAGCAGTCGCGATAGGTGCTTTCCACGAGCTTGCCGGGTGCCACCGGCACGGGCGGCGCCGGGCGGACCTCGGCGACGACATGGCGGGCAAGGTCCTCGACCGGCTCCCACGGCGCCTGCTCGCACGCCGCGACGGCGTTGCGGACCTGCGCCTCGACCTCGGCCTCGATGGCGTCGATCTGCTCCTGATGCATCAGGCCGTTGTCGAGAAGCCAGCCCTGGAACCGCGTGATTGGAGAGCGCTTGCGCCACTCCGCCACCTCGGCCTTGTCGCGGTATTTCTCGGCGTCGAACATCGAATGGGGCCGCGTGCGGTAGGTTCGGCATTCCAGGAACTGCGGGCCGCCGCCCGTCCGGATCGCCCCGACCAGCCGCCGGGCCGCCGCTTCGACTGCCACCACATCGTTGCCGTCGACGCTTTCGGCCGGCAGTCCGTAGCTGGCGGCGCGGGGCACGAAATCGGTGTTCGCCTGCACCCGCGCCACCGCCGAGCCCATGGCGTAGAGGTTGTTTTCCAGCACGAAGAGGACCGGCAGCTTCCAGAGCGCGGCGAGGTTCATCGCTTCGTGGAACTCGCCTTCGGCCAGTGCGCCTTCGCCGAAGAAGCAGGCCGTCACGCAGTCCCGCCCCTGCATCCTGTCGCCGAGCCCCAGCCCCGCCGCAAGTGGCAGACCGCCACCGACGATCGCGTTGCCGCCGTAGAGGTTGGTCTCGGCATCGAAGAAATGCATCGACCCGCCGCGACCGCCGGCGCAGCCGGTCGCCTTGCCGTACATCTCGGCCAGCGCGGATTCCATGCTGACGCTGCGGGCAAGGGCATGGCCGTGCTCGCGGTAGGTGGACACGACGCGGTCGCGCGGTTCCAGCGCCGCGGCGACGCCCACGGCCACGGCCTCCTCGCCGTCGTAAAGATGCAGGAAGCCGCGGATTTTCTCCTGCGTGTAGAGTTCGTAGCACTTTTCCTCGAAGCGGCGGATGCGGATCATCCCGCGCAGGAGCGCACGGACATGGTCATGGTCCAGTTTCACCTTGCCGGTCATCTGGCGTTCCCCTCCAACGTGGACAGATCGCCCTCGGGCAGGCCGAGTTCCCGCGCGCGCAAGAGCCGCCGCATGATCTTGCCAGAGCGGGTGCGCGGAAGGCTTTCGCGGAAGACGATCTCGCGCGGCGCGACAGCGGGACCAAGCCGCTTGCGCGCATGGCCGCGAAGCTCGCGTTCGAGCGCCTCGTCCGGCTCGAACCCGGCCTTCAGCGTGACAAAGGCCTTCACCACCTCGCCGGCGGTCTCGTCGGGGATGCCGATCACCGCGGCCTCTGCGACCGCGGGGTGTTCGATCAGCGCGCTTTCAACCTCGAAGGGTCCGATCAGGTGGCCGGAGGACTTGATGAGGTCATCAGCACGGCCGACGAACCAGTAGTAGCCGTCGGAATCCCGCATCGCCAGATCGCCGGTCAGATACCACCCCCCCGCGAAGCACTTCGCATAGCGCTCGGGCTGGCCCAGATAGGCGCGCATCATCGACGGCCAGCCGGGCCTGAGGGCCAGCTCGCCGATCGCGCCGTCGGGCAGCACCCTCACCTCTCCGTCCTCGTGCGAGACGATGCCGGCCTCGACCCCCGGCAGGGGCTTGCCCATCGAGCCCGGCTTTATGTCCATGGGGGCGGTGTTGGCGATCATGATGCCGCCGGTTTCCGACTGCCACCAGTTGTCGTGGAACGGGCGGCCGAATATCTCCTGTCCCCAGATCACGCATTCGGCGTTCAGTGGCTCGCCGACGCTGGCGAGGAACCGCAGGGCCGAAAAGTCGCGCCCCCGCGCGGCCTCGCCCCCCGCCCGCATCATCATGCGGATCGCCGTCGGCGCGGTGTACCACACCGCGACGCGCTCGCGTTCCAGGATCGCGTACCATCGGTCGAGCTCGAACTCGGCCTCGTCCACGACCATCGTCACCCGGTTGCAGAGGGGCGAGACGATGCCGTAGCTCATCCCCGTCACCCAGCCCGGATCGGCGGTGCACCAGTAGATGTCGCCGGGCCTGAGGTCGAGCGCGATGCGCCCGGTCTCGGCATGGGCGACCACCGCATCGTGGACATGCACCACGCCCTTCGGCAGCCCTGTCGTTCCGGACGTGAAATGCAGCAGCGCCATGTCCTCGGAGCCCGTCCGCACGGTCTCGAACACATCGGGCATGGCGGCCATCGCGGGGCCGAGCGCGACGCAACCCTCGGGCGCCGTGTCGCCGAGGATGAGGATGAGCTTCAGCGACGGCATCGTCGCGCGCCATTCGGCCACCTTCCGGCGATACTGCACCTCGGTCGTGACAAGAACGCTCGCCCCGCCGATTTCCATCCGTGCCCGAACGGGTTCGGGCCCGAAGGCGGCGAACAGCGGGCTGACCACCGCCCCCGCCTTCAAGGCCCCGAGTGTCGCGGCGTAGATGTCCGGCACCCGGCCGGCAAGCAAGAAGATCCGCTCGCCCCGGCCGATGCCGTTTTGCCGAAGCACATGGGCAAAACGCGCTGCCTGAGCCGCTAGGTCCGCGTAGCTGAGGACACGCCGTTCGCCCTCGCGGCCGAGCCAGACGAGCGCCGGCTGCTCCCCATGGCCTGCTGCAACGTGTCGGTCGACCGCCTCGTGAGCGATGTTGATGCCGCCGCCTGGCAGGCCCTCGAGACGCGCACGCGCAGCAACCCAGCCGGTCTGCATCCGGAGCGACGGAGTGTCGGTCGGCGTCTTGCGGATGACGTCGTGGCACATCTCGTCCTCCTCCGCACCGGGCGCTGCCCGGATCAGAGTGGACACAAAGTCCGACCAGGTCATTGACGCAGGTCATCCGCGACCGCTGCGCTACCCGCCGCGCGGTCCCCGAACTGCGTCGCGGTGGCGGCGCGGAACGATGACGGATGCCGCAGGCGGAGGGACCTCCACGCCCGCGCACCGGACCCGATGCGGCCCGCGCGCATCGGTCCGGCCGCGCCTTAACCCGGCCCTCCGTTTCGGGCTTGACGGCAAGTCCCTCTGCCCACGATATTTTTCCGCGCTGAATGCAGCCACTTACGGGCATCGGGATATGCGCGTGATCAACCGCCCGGCCGATTGACTCGATCCAGCCGACGAGCGTGCCGCCAGGCCTTGGAGCATATGAAAGCCAGATGACCGAAGAGCGCTATCTCCTGATCTGCAATACGTCCGACGGCTTGATCGCGCAAATCAACGGCGTCGTGACGCAATTGCAGTTCGCCCGCCGCACGGGCCTGGTTCCCATCGTGTACCTGCACCAGCGCAGCAACATGTTCGGCGGGCCCAACCCGTATTTCGATGCCGAACAGGGCGGCAATGTGTGGGACTACTACTTCGAGCCGATCGGCGTGTCCGGGCAGGACCTCGAAAGGCTCGTCGCCGGCGGCCGGGTCCTGACGCTGTCCACCGCGTCCGAACTTCAGCGCCTCTTTCGCTGGGAGCCGGAAAGCTGGTACATGAACCCCTTCGGCTATTACCGCAGCGTCGTGAACCGGGCCGACGGCCCCTATCCCGAAACCTGGTGGCAGGAGCAAAGGGACCGCGCGCGGCCGTTCCTGTCCGACGGCACGATCCGCTTCCGCCGTTCGATCCTGGCGCAGGTGGAAGCCTTCGCCGCGGCGAAGTTCGCCGATCATACGCTCGGCCTGCAGCTGCGCGGCTCGGACAAGTTCGATTTCGGCGTCGGGCCCAACCTTTCCCGCAAGATCGTGCCCGAGGAGTATTTCCCGCACATCGACCGCTATCTGGCTGCCCATCCAGACTGCACGCGGATCTTCGTGGCCACCGATCAGCGGCAATGGCTGAAGGTTCTCGAGGCGGCCTATCCCGATCACGTCATCTCGTACTCGGAGATATCGCTGAGCGATTCCGACGACAACAGTTTCAACCGTCAGGACAAGAAGGCGGCGCGCGGCGGCGAGGTGCTGTGCGACATGCTGCTCCTGTCGCGGTGCCGCCACCTCATCAAGTGCCACGCGGCAGTGGGCGAGATGGCGCTGGTGCTGAACCGGGACCTGCCGTTCCTCGACCTCAACTACGCAGAGCAGCCGATGATCGCCAGGAGCCGGCCGGCCCGGCTGATCGCGGCGCCGCTGATATGGCTGGCTGCGAGAATCTGGAGTATCGTCGCGCGCAAAGGTCTCGCGCTCGATCCGGTGGTGTCCATCGACGGGAGCGAGATCAGGGTCGGCAAGGGGAAGGGACGGTCGATCAACACGAGGACCGGCGCCACCGAATTCGCAGCGCGCGCGCCGGTATTCAGCAAGCGGTTCGTATCCGACGGGTTCGACTGGCTGTTGCGGAAACTCGGCGGACTGTGCTTCGGCTACGCGCCGCGCGGAAGTTGACGGAAGGACCGAAATGATGCCACGGGTGATGCAGAGGTTTAAGGCACTGAACTCGGACCGCATCGCTGCAATCCTGTTCGCGGTCGCCGTCGGCTTCGCGATCTGGCTCTACGGCGTCCTTGCGCATCGCAACGACCTTTTCCCCTATCCGCAGTTGCACGCCGTCCTGATCCAGGCGCAAAAGGGCCTCACCCTCATTCGCGGCCAGGTCAAGCCCGAGGACGGCTGGTTCTTCTACCGGCGTCCGGCCGAAAGCGTGCCCGAGACCCATACCTACCTGCCCGGTGCCGTCAGCAAGGCGCCGGTTCTCGTCTACGGCATCGATGAAGACCGGAAGATGGCTATCCGCATCATCGACAATGAAGGCACCGTCCTGCACCAGTGGGTGATCGACATCTTTGCGCTTTGGCCGGAGACGGACCACATCCCTGAACGCGACCGCCCAAAGGCCGACCCGGGCGGCGAGATCCACGGTCTGGTGATCACTTCGAAGGGTGACATCGTGTTCAACTTCGAGCCGTTCGGACTCATCCGCCTCGATTACTGCGGCAATCCGGTCTGGCGCTTGCCGGCCTTCACGCATCACTCGGTGGAGCGAGACGGAGACGGGGGATTCATCGTCTCCGAACAGGACTACGTGGCCGAACCCGGCCATAAGGACGAATTCGGCAACGTGGAGACCTTCCGCGAGTACGTGACGTTCGTCAGCGCCCAGGGCAAGGTGCTGGAACGCATTTCCGTCAACGACCTTCTGCTCGAAAACGGGCTGGGCGGTCTTTATTATCTGGCCGCGCACGCGCCGTTCGGACTGCATTTCGGCGACAACGACCTGCTCCACTTGAACGATGCCGAAATCTTTCCTGCCGACTTGAAGCCGGGGGTCTTCGGGCCAGGCGACATCCTCGTCTCGCTCCGCAACCTGAACACGGTCATCGTGTTCAACAGGGCGACACGGAAGATCAAGTACGCCTATACCGGATCCTTCGTGATGCAGCACGATCCCGATTTCATCAGCGGGGACGAAATCTCGCTCTTCGACAACCATGCGGTCGTCAAAAGCGACATGAACAGGCGCGAGCGACCGGCGGACGTGTTCAGCAGGATCGTCATCCTGAACGCGCGGGACAAGAGCGAAAGGGTCTTCTTCCAGGGCAGCAAGGAGGTGCCTTTCTTCAGCGACATCATGGGCAAGCATCAATGGCTGCCGAACGGCAATCTTCTCGTGACGGAGGCGCGCTGGGGGCGCGTCTTCGAACTGACCCCCGACGGAAAACTGGCCTGGGAATACAACAACGTCCTCGACAGGGGAATCGCCGAGGGCCTGCTTGGCATGGTGCTCGGCGGCCTGCGGCTTCCCGCCGGCCTCGACCGACAGCGGATTGCGGAGCTTGGGCGAAGCTGCGCCAGTCGTCCGGTTGCGCCATGACAACGGATTGACGGCACAACGCAGCGGGAGAAGGGACTTCGGCATGGATTCTGTCCTGGGATCGATCGGCCGGCGCATCGAGGCAATTGCCTCGCGGCGCATCGCGGTCCGGGTCGTCGTGCTTCTGGTCGCGGCACTCTTGCTTGGCGGCTGGTCGTTCGGCGCCATCGTGCGCGAGCGCGCGCTCGGGAGAGATCAGTTCGGACGGATGGGTAATCTCGCCTACGGTCTGGCGGCCCTGCCGTCCGAGGCGGCGCGTGCATTCCGGATGATGATGCAGGACGACCTGGCCGGGATGGCGACCGAGCATTCCGACCGCTTTCCCGGAAAGCAGGGATGGACGTTCTTCGACGTGCGGCTCGAAAGCGGGCTGGACGGATATCTCCTGTTCAGCCGTCACGATGGCGATGTCGGCCACCATGTCTTCGAACTCGTGGACCTCAAGGCCGGCGAGACGGTGCACCGCATAGATGTCGACCCCGAAAGGCTTTTCGCGGGTGCATCTTCGTCGTCCGGCCGGTCCGTCAGCAGCTGGCTGAACCCGCGGCGCTTCCAGGCCGTCCACCCCGTGCCGCTCGACAACGGCGATCTGCTCGTGAAAGCCCAGGAAAGCCCGATGGTCAGGATGACTCCGTGCGGCGATCCGGTGTGGATTCTCGACGACGAATTCTATCATCACACGACCGAACCCGGACCGGACGGCAATTTCTGGACATCGGGTTTCGTCCGTCCGCAGGAGGTCCGGGGATTGGCTCCAACCTTCTACGATCCCTCGATCGTGGAGTTCTCTGCCGAGGGCAAGGTGCTTTACCATCGCTCGGTGACGAAGATGATGCTCGACCAGGGGCTCGGGTTCCTGATCCTAGGGGCACACAAGTTCTATGGCGACCCTCTCCACCTCAACGACGTTCAGCCGGTATTCGAGGACGGACCCTACTGGAAGCGCGGCGACATCTTCGTCAGCCTGCGCCATCCTTCGACGATCATGCTCATCCGCCCCTCCACGGACAAGATCCTGTGGTGGAAGTCGGGGCCCTGGGTCTCGCAGCATGACGTCGACGTGATCGACAGCACCACCATCGCCGTCTTCAACAACAACGCGCTGAACTTCGGCGACGGGGAATTCGTCAACGGCCGCAGCGACATCATCTACTACGACTTCGCCACCGACACGGTTTCCAGCCCCTATGCAAAGGTTCTGGCGGCGAACGACTTCAGGAACGAAGCGGGCGGCCTTTTCACCGTCCTGCCGGACGGGCACTACTACGTGGACGAGTCCGAGTCGGGCCGGACCCTGATCTTTACGCCCAAGGGCGAACTGGCCGTCGAGCACATCAACCGCGCGAAAAAGAACGGGTTGATCTACCATCTGGGATGGAGCCGCTACCTGACACGCGCGGAAGGCGACAGGCTGAAGACGCGGTGGAAGGCTGCGAAATGCAACTAGCCGCACGCGGCCACGTCCCGGGCACAGCAGAAGCACGCGGCCCGCAACGCCGGCGAAGGGCGTTCGGGCCGCTCGGGAAGCAGGCGGTCCGCCGGCGGCTCGCCTAGGCCGCGCTTGCCGCCTTCTTGCTGGTCTTCTCGAAGCCGCGGCCGGTCAGCGACTGCTCGAAATCCGAGGCCACGTCGTCGCGGTCGTGATAGTCGAAATACCAGCGGATGGTCCGGTCCAGCCCCTCGGAGAACGGCACCTCCGGCTCCCATCCCAGCAGCTTCTTTGCCAGGCTGTTGTCGCAGACCCGGTTGTAGGGGCCGGTCGGCTTGCTCAGGTCACGCTCGATCCCGGCTTTCAGTCCGGTGCGCTCAAGGATCATCTGGGCGCACTGGATGACCGATGTGCGCTCCATCGTGCCGAGGTTGACCGCGGTGCCGTCCTCGATGCGTTCGGCGGCGCGGATCGTGCCCTCCACGATGTCGCTGACATAGGTCCAGTTGCGGATCTGTTCGCCGGTGCCCCAGACGACGAAGGGGTCCTGCCGCAGGAACGCGCGGGCGATCATCGCGACGACCGCGTGGTTCGTGGGGCAGCGCGGACCGTAGGCGGTGAAGTAGCGCACGGAGGCGCACTTCATGCCGTATTCCTCGTGATAGGCCCTGAGCGCCAGCTCCGCCATCAGCTTGGCCCAACCATAAAGGTCGTCGGCCTCGTAGGGCGGTTTCACCAGATCCTCGGTAAGGTAGAGGATCTCGCTCGGATCGCTCTGCAGGCTGGTCGGGTAGACGCAACCCGACGATGCGAAGGTGAAATGCTCCACGCCGGCCCGATACGCCTCGCGGGTCATGATGCTGTCCAGCGCGAGGTTGGTCGAGCAGGCCGCCTGATGCGTGCTGATGTAGCCCCGCCCGCCATGGGTGGCGGCGAGGTGAAAGACCACCTGCATGTCGGCGACGGCCTTCGCAGCCGTGCGCGGGTCGAGCAGATCGACCTCGTCGAACTCGACCTTGCCGGTCTTCATCACCTGATCGATGTTCTCCCGGATACCGCTGGAGAGATCGTCGGCAACCCTTACCCGCGCCCCGCGGCGCACGAGGCCCTCGACCAGGTGCGAGCCGATGAAGGAGCAGCCGCCCGTGACGAGTACGTTCTTTGAAGACCAGTCCAACGTATCCTCTCCAATCTGTTCAATAGACCGATGGCGCGACTTGGTTGGCGCCTCGGTCAGGGTCTTGATTTCAAACCGCGCAGCACGCCGGGAGTCCGGCCAATGCGGCGACATGTTTCTCGTGGCCTCGGCTATTCGTCAACGATTCTGGTTGACAGGCAAGGGTGCATTCGGCTTTCGACTGATGCCGGAGAACGGGCGTTCACACCCGGTTCGCACAGGAAGCCGCCGGACCGAACCCGTCAAGATGCTGGTGAGAAGCGCCCGATGAAACGAGAATTCTCCACCGCCGCAGCCTGGAGCGCAGCCGCGGCCTGGATGGAACAGGCGGCAGCGGCCCTGATCTTCCTCGTCATCGCACGGATCATCGGCGTCGAAAGCTTCGGCATCGCATCAATGGCCTTTGCCTTTCTTTTCCTTGGAGAATTTCTTGTCCGCGACACGATCACCGAGGCCATCATCGAGCGGGAATCGCTCGAAGACGGTCGGCTCGAGGCGACGTTCTTCGCGCTGACGGGCATCGCCACCGCCATCATGGTCGCGCTTATGGGCCTGGCGCAGGTCGTGGCGAAACTCTACGGGCAGCCCTCCGTCGCGCCACTGCTGACAACTGTCAGTCCGGCCGTGCTGATGATCGGCCTCGGTGGGGTCTCGACCGCATTGCTGCGTCGCCGAATGGAATACAAAACCCTCGCAATCCGGACCATTGTCGGCGTGACGCTCGGCGGGCTCGTGGGAATCGCGATGGCCATGAACGGCTACGGCGCCTGGAGCCTCGTCGGCCAGCGCCTTGCGGAGCTTGGCATCAACAGCGTCCTCGCGATCCTCGGCGCGCGCTGGTGGCCGCGCCGCCTTCCCACCCGCGCCGAGTTCGGCCTCATCCGCGGTCTCGGCCCGCGCGTGCTCAAGCTCAGGACCTGGACGCTCGTGGTGAACCAGACCCCGACCGTCATGCTGGGCATATTCGCCGATCCGCGGGCCGCGGGTCTCTTTGCCTTCTCGGCCCGACTCGTCGAGATCGTGATCAAGGTCTCGGTCAGGGTCATCCAGGGTGTCGCGCAATCTGCGATCGCCGAACTGCGCCGCCAGACGGGCCGCACCTCTGGCTTCTTCCTCGACCTGACGGAGCTTTCGGCCTTCGCCGGCTTCGTCTCGCTCGCCGGACTGGCGCTGGTCGCCTTCCCGCTGACACGGGTGCTTCTCGGACCGGAATGGGACGCCGCCGGCCACATCATTCCGTTCCTTTGCGTCGCGGGCGCCGCGATGGCGCTGACGGCAACGCAGGAAGCATATCTCCTGGCGCTCGACCGGGTGGACGCATACCTCGGCGTGATTGCGATCGAGGCTGCTCTCGGCATCATCCTGGTCGGGTTGGCCAGCCCCTTCGGGGCGGTCGCGGCGGCCGCGGCCGTCGCATTGCGCGCCGTGCTTGTGCTGCCGCTCTGCACGCGCGCGGCGCTTGCGCCGGAAGCGATACCTGCCCGGGGGTTCGCCCATGCGCTCCGGTCGCCCGCAATCGTGACCGTGGCGATGGGCCTCGTCGTGGCACTCTGGCGCCTGCTCGCCCTCGGGCGGATCGACGATATCGCCTACGTCGCACTGGCCGTCCTGATCGGCGTGGCCATGGCGCTGATCGCCGTCGTCGGTTTCATGCCGGGCACCTTCGCGCGGCTGAAGAGCTACGTGCGGGCATGATCCTGCCTGACGCCGCGCACTGCTTCCCGAACGGCGACAGTGTTTCCTGCCGATAGGCCTGACGCGATAAATCTGCTATGGCCGATCCGTGGATTTGCGGGCCCATGCCGGACCGCGCCGTTGCGATTTGAAACACGGGGATCGCGGCGCCGGATTGACCGGCGCACGCGTCCGCGAGAAGGACGAGAGACGATGCTTCATTGGATTCGCAAGAAGTCATTCCTGGTGAAATGGGTCGCCGTCGCCCGCCGCTGGCCGCTGGAGCGGCTTCTTGAAACGATCGACATCGACCTCAGCCCTTCCGAGAAGGCGGAGATGGTCAACGGCATCCATTCCTGGCGCTATCTCGTTCCGCGTTACCTGGAGCGCTTTGACTCGGCGGCTGGCGGCAAGCAGGCCTACTGTTTCGGCGTCGCACATGGCGGCACAGTTCACGGCCTGCTCGAAGGATATCAGAGCCTGACGAGCAAGATGCCGTACCTGCACCTCTTCGATTCCTTCCAGGGTCTTCCGCCCGAGGACCCCGGCATCGAGGTCCCGGCGGTCTGGGACGTGGGCGCCTTCGCCTCGCCGCTCTCGGGGCTGGAGCGGCGGCTCGGCGAGCTTGGCGTGACCGAGGACCAGCGGATGATCCATCCCGGCTGGTTCTCCGAGACGCTGAAGCCCGAACTTGTCGCGAACGGCACGTTCAAGCCGGCGGCCTATGTGGACATTGACGCCGATCTCTACAACAGCACGATGGATGTCCTGAATTTCCTCTTCTCGCACAAGCTGATCGGCCCCGGAACGCTGATCGGCTACGACGACTGGGGCGACACCGAACTCTGGACGGCCGGCGAAAGCCGCGCGCACAAGGAGATCATGGAGAAGTACGACGTCGCCTGCGCGCAACTCTTCTCCTGGGGTGAGCGACCGCTGATCCGCAAGCTCTTCGTGGTCGTGAGGGTCGGCCGGTAGATCTCGGATCGATCCACGGGGTCAGGGGACGGCCGATGCCCTTGAAGCACGCGAAAGACGGAACGGGGTGAACAGAACATGCAGGCACGCAGTCTCGCCGGGTCGGACCTTCTTCGGGCGACGAGCCGCGTCCTGGCGATCGCGGTGTCGCTGGCCGTCCTCGCCATCGGGGCGTCGGGCTATCTGAACGGCGGTGCGCTGCGCGGCATCGAGTACTGGTGGATTGCCACGCTCGGCCTCGCAATCCTGCCCTTCGGACTCGGTCTCTGGACCCGCTGGCAATCGGCGGGTCTCATGGCCGCGCTCTTCCTGGCGGGTTTCGCCGCCCAGCTCGCGCTGAAGGATCCGTTGTGGTTCCAGCACTTCCGGCTGTCGGCGGGCGGGCTGTCCCCCGCCATGCTGGCCGCTGTCGGCG